>CAJMOV010000158.1 GCA_905215125.1 uncultured bacterium
TGGATAGGGGTAAAGAGCTGCTCGGACTGGCCGATGCCGGCCTGTATCGTTTCGCCCAGCTCCCAGCGGGGGCCGCCGTTTTTCTCGCGGCTCTCCGGCCCGGCCAGGTTTCCCTCCTCCTCGCCCGCCAGCTCGATGCCGGTCAGCTGCCCCAGCCCAAGCTGGCTTGCGTATTTATTGAGGCTGTCAATGCCCAGCTGGCGCGACACGTCATAGAAAAAGTAGTTGCAGGAATATTTGATGGCCTGGCTGACGTTGATGTTGCCGTGGGTCCCGCCGTTTTTACGGTACAGCCAGCAGGCGGGGGTGTAGTCGGGCGCGTAATACATATACCGGCCCAGGTCGCGGATACGGGTGGTGGGGGTGATGATGCCCTCCTCCAGGCCGGCAATGGCCGTCACCATCTTGAATGTGGATCCGGGGGCATAGGTGCCCTGGATGGCGCGGTTATACATGGGACGGCTCGAATCGGCGTTGAGCCGGCTGAAATCCTGGCTGAAGGTGGCGAGGTTATAGGTCGGGTAGCTGGCCATAGCCAGTACTTCGCCGGTATTGACGTCTATGACGACGACGGCGCCGCCCTCGACATCGCCGCCTTCGAGCTGTCTGCGGGTAGCGGCCAGGTTTTCAATGGTTTCGCGCAGCGCGTCCTCGGCGACCTTCTGCAGCTCGATATCAATGGTCAGCAGGCAGTTGTCGCCTGGCTGCGGCTCTTCCGAGATAAACTCGCTTAAAACGACGCCGTCAACATTGGTTTCCACCGACCGCTTGCCGTCTACGCCGCGCAGATAGTCTTCCAGCGCCTTTTCCATGCCGTCCTTGCCAATGGTATCGTTAAGGGCATAGCCCTTGCTTTTCAGCTCCTCATATTCATTTTCATAAATGGGCCCAATGCGGCCCAGGATGTGCGCGGCATAGATCGTCTCGTACTCTCGGACATCGTCCACTTCAATATTGACGCCGGGCAGCTCGCGCGAGCGCTCGGAAATGAGCGAGACCGTCTCGATGCTGACGTCGCTGGCAAAGGTGTAGGGGGTGTAGGAAGAAAAGTCGCGCCGCTGCATCTCATAGCGCACGCCGACAATGGTCCGCTTGTCGCTGTCGGGCAGGGCTGCGTCGACATCGTATTTTTCACACAGCAAATCCAGCAGCTCGTCAGGGCTGGGGCTTTCCGGCCACCCCTCCTGCTCGGCGATAAAGCTGTAAAGCCGCGCGCCGTCGCCTGATTCGGCGCTTGCATAGGTGTAGGTATACGGGGCCGTCTGGCTGACAGGCAGGCTGTCGAACCATGTCAGCCCCGCGGCGCGCAGGATGTCGGTCAGCTCTAAAATGACGCTGTTCTGATTCTGCTTGTCCCAGGTATAGTAATCAAAAACCAGCGCGAAGCCGACGCTGTTGCTGACCAGCTTGACGCCGTTGCGATCGCTGATTTCTCCGCGGGAGGCATTTTCCGTATAGCTGCGCAGCGTTTTGCGCTGGGACGCTTCATAATAATCCGCCCCCTTGACGATTTGCAGCTCGGCCATGCGGGTAATAAGCACGCAGGCGATAAGCAGCATACACACGCACAGTGCGGCGGTCCGAAGCCATGGTTTACGCTCTTTCATGTTTCATCCTTTTCCATAAAGCGCAGGTCGATGGCCCGTATGGCAAAGAAAATCAGCACAGACGGGATGGCGGACAGCACCGTGTCCCCCAAAACCAGCAGGGCCATACGGCCGATGGGGGCCTGATACACCAGGCCATAGTAAAACAGATAGGCGATTACGCCCTTGAGCATGGAAGCGCCCAGCCCCAAAAGCATGGCAGACGGCAGCACGCGGCGCATATACCGCAAGGCAAATACGCCGCACGCCGCCCCCAGCAGCCCATAATAGGTGGCATACAGCCCGTCCAGGATGGGCGAGTTGGACGCGCAAAGAAGCCCGGCGGCAAAGCCGAAGCCCCCGGCTGCATAAGGGCCTTTAAACAGCGCAAGCGCCGTTACAAAAAAGGGGATGAGATCCATCCGGAATCCCCAGACGGTCACTGCGGTGCCCCGGGACGACTGGAGAATGAAAATAACCAGCAGCAGCAGGCCGTAGGCGCAGTATTCAATGGCTTTGTTTTTCCTGCCGCTCATCGCACTACCTCAAAGCTCTTGACGACAAAGACGCTTTTCAGCTCGTCCAGCGGGACGACGGGCTGCACGACGGCATAGCTGGAAATGCCGTGGTTTTCCGGCAGGAAGTCGACGACGGTGCCCAGCAGCAGGCCCTGCGGGTACATCCCGCCGTAGCCCGACGTCTCGACCAGGTCGCCCTTTTTCACGTCGGCGTCGTTTTGCAGATAGGACAGCTTGAAGTACCCGTCGGACAAAAGCTCGAAGCTCCCTTCCGACACGACCGATTCGCGCGTCCGCGAAAGCGTTGCGCCGATTTTGACGGATACGTCGATGACGGTCAGCACCTCTGAATAATTTTCACCCACTTCGGACACATACCCGACCATGCCCTCGCTGACGATGACGCAGTCGCCGACCTCGATGCCGCTTAACGAGCCTTTGTCAATCGTAAAGCCGCTGCGGTAGCTGCCCCCGGTCACCGACACGATGTTGCAAAACTCCATATCAAAGCTGCGGTGCTTTTCCGCAAGGCCCAGCATGTCGCGCAGCTGTTCGTTTTCGCTGATAGCTTCCTGGTATTCACGCTGCTGCTTGCGCAGCTCGGACAATTCTTCCCGCAGCCGGGCGTTTTCCTCCTCCATCGAGCTGTACCGGTAAAAATAGCCGAAAATGCCGGAAAACCAGTCGGTGACGGCGCTGACCCCTTTTTCCAAGGGGGTTACGACGACGCCCATGATGTTAGACACCAGGTTAGGTCCACCGAACAGATAGGCGCCCCCCATAAACAGGCAGCCCGCCAGCAGGATGCCCGCAATAAACACAGCCGGTTTGCAGCGGAAAAATTTCATGCGTCGACCCCGATTTCCTCCAGCATTTCACACAGGGCGCACAGCGGCAGCCCCACGACGTTGTAATAGTCCCCTTCGATACGGCGGACAAAGGTCCCGCCGCGGCCCTGTATGCCGTAGGCGCCTGCCTTGTCCATCGGCTCGCCGGTGGCGATATACCGCCGGATTTCCTCCGGCGTCAGCGGGCGGAAAAAGACCCGCGTCTCCTCGCTGCGGGTACGCAGCAGACCCCCGCGGCGCACCGTGACGCCGGTGTAAACAGTGTGCTCCCGCCCCGACAGGCGGGCCAGCATGGAAAAGGCTTCCTCCTCGTCGGCCGGCTTGCCCAAGACGGCGCCGTCCAGACAGACGACGGTGTCGGCGGCGATAACGGCGTCCTCCGCCCCCGCCTGTACCGACAGCGCTTTGCGGCGGGAAAGCTCGCGCACCAGCGCGGCGCCGTCACGAATATCGCTTTGCTCGTCGCAATGGGCGGGGCGAACGACAAAATCAAATCCCAGCCCCTGCAAAAGCTGGCTTCTCCGCGGGGAGGCGGAAGCCAGGATCATCCGGCCCTTCATCCGCGCACGCCGGTCGAGCCGATGCCGCCCTGCCCGCGCCCGGTGTCCGACAGCTCTCCCTCGCACAGCTCGGCGCGGACAAAGGGGACGAGCAAAAGCTGGGCGACGCGGTCGCCGTTTTTGATGATGCAGTCGTCGGTCCCATAATTCAACATGGACACCAGCACCTCGCCGCGGTAATCGGGGTCAATGAGACCCACACCGTTGGCGAGGGCCAAGCCGACGCGCGTGGCAAGGCCGCTGCGGGCCATAACCAGCCCGGCGCAGCCGGCGGGCAGCTCGATGGCGATGCCGGTGGGCACCAGCATCCGTCCCCCTGGGGGAATGGCGACAGGCTCTGGCAGGAAGGCGCACAGATCCATCGCCGCCGCCCCTTCCGTCTGGTAGGCCGGCAGGGGAGGCGTTGCCCCGTCGCGGGGCAGGCGTTTTATCTTCATGGTCTGCATGGTCATTTTCCTTTCGCTTGGTTTATTCCACGCCGCGGTAGTAAAGCCCGCGGGTCATGCGGTCGGGGGTTCTCCCGCCCCGGCCCATATAAGCGGCGGCCGCCTCTTCACATTCGCGGGCGTTCTCCGTTGTAAAGCACAGGCGCAGCCAGCGGATGCCAAGGCCCTTTAAATCCCCCAGCTTGTCGGCCAGGTAAAGCTTTTCCGCATTGTAAAGCGTATTGCGGTGCCCGCTTTCCGCCATCAGGGGGAAGCTGCGGCCCGTTTTGTCGATGACGGCGGTGCTGCCGCCGCACGAGCAGTCGCCGGTGCGGCGCTTGATGACGCAGTTTTCCGTTATCATCAGCGGCAGGCGGCCGTAAGCGATAAGCTCAGTCGGCATGGAATGGGACATGTCGCGGATCTGCGCCAGGTTCATTTCAAAGGACACGGTGGCCGACGCCAGGCCAAGCGCCTTGAGCTCCTTGAGCGTCTGCGAGTTCATGACGTTGAGGCCGAAGTCCCCGCGCAGCTCCATGTCCAGCCCGGAAAGCAGCGCAGGGTGGCTCAGGTTGCCGCACACCAGCTGCCGAATCCCGCAGCGGCGCACGTCGCGCAGCATTTCGATCTGCTGCGACCACTGGCTGTCAAAGGTTATTCTATCCAAAACAGCGGCGATTTTCTGTCCCTTGGCGACGATTGCGGCGCAAAGATCGCGGTGCCTATGCGCTTCCGCCAGCGGGAGATAGACAAAATCCGGCTTGAGGTCGAGCATTTTCGGCGTCACCTGCTCAAACCGCAGGAAGGAAAAAATGAATTCCGGCCGTCCCTGATGCCCGTCGCGGCGCAGCCCCGGCTCCCAAGCCCCCTGGCGGCGGACAGGGGCCTTCTGCCGCACCGTCTCCAGCCCTTCCAGACAGCGGCGGCGCAGTGCGTTAACAGCGCTCATGGGCACGCGCAGGCCGTCGTCCAGCTCGACGGCCACCTCACCCGGCGCGAACACGGTACCGCCTGTCTTGCGCAGGCCGCTTTCAATTTCCTCCCGCGTTGTGGCGCGGGTGCGCGCCTGCTCGGCCGGCAGGGCGTCGGCGGTGTATTCGTTGCCGTCCGCGTCG
>CAJMOV010000159.1 GCA_905215125.1 uncultured bacterium
CCGTCGGCATGCTTCACAGCGAGGGCCGTCTCCACGGGAGCATTCAATCCATATATAATAGGGGGGAAATAGGAACGCATTTCACCCCTTCGGCGCAAAAAAATTACGCCGGCTGATTAAAGCATGCAGCGGCTGGGCAAAAATAGGGACAGTGCCAAAAACCTTAAAAAGGATGTGTAAGCATGAAGCAGATAAAGCGTATCCTAATCCTGATGCTCGCCGCGGCCTTTACGGGGGCTGTCGCCGTCGGCGCCGCGGCGCCGGGCAGAGCGCCGGCAATATACCGTGTGGGAAAAGCGTCCGATATGGGGGAGAAGGCCCCGCGTGTACGGCATATTGAAAAGGCCCTGCGCCGGCAGGCGTCGGCAGGGGCGGGGCGAAGAGAGACGCAGACCGTTCAGCCCGAAGTCCAGACAGCCCTGCAGCCCCAGATGGAATCGGCGCGCTTTACCGCCTATGCCTACTGTGCGTGCAGCAAGTGCTGCGGCCAATGGGCCAACGGCATCACGGCCACGGGAACAATCGCCACGCAAGGGCGCACCATCGCCGTCGATCCAAAGGTCATCCCCCTGGGCAGCCGCGTTTGGGTGGACGGCGTGGAGTATATTGCAGAAGACACAGGGGTGAAAGGGTACACCATAGACGTATTCCATAGCTCTCACCAGGCGGCGCTGCAGTTTGGCAAGCGAACCGTTACCGTCCAGTGGGAAGCGTAATAAATATGTCAAAAGAGGGGCGTTCGCCCCTCTTTTGACGTTCAGGCGGCAGTTTCCTGCCGCCTGAGCATGTTTAGTATGGGTATTTAGAAGGGCATGTAAAGGCTCACTTAACTGTTCATCCGGCAGGAAAGCGGGCTGCCGGAATCAGGCCGTGATAAAGATGGACATAATCCAAACCGCAATAAAGGCTGCGACGCTGCCGATAGCGGTGCCGACAGAGCAAAGGGTCAGGCCTTCCTTCATGTCAAGATCGTTAGAACGGCAGACAACCCAGAAGTGGCTGGCGTTGGCGTGATAGAAGAAGGAAGAACCGGCGGCAATGGCCAGGACGGCGATAGCCGGGTGCAGGCCGAGCGCAGGCATCAGCGGAAGGATGATAGCCGAGCCGGTGGTCAGTGAAACGGTTGCAGAACCATTGGATACACTGAGCAGCAGCGAGACCAGGAAGGGGACAAACACGGCCGGCAGATGGGTTTCGGCAATCAGGTTGCCCAGATAGGTGCCGACGCCGGAGGCCTGAAGCACGGCGCCGAAAGCTCCAGCAGCGCCGGTTGCCAGAATGATAAAGCCAGAGCTTTCGACCGACTTGTCAAACCAGCTGTAAACCTGCGTCTTGCTGAACTTGGAGGTATCGAGGAACAAGCAAAGCAGGACGCCGATGAACAGAGCGATGACTGGATCGCCGACGAAGGCAGAGTATTTCAGGATAGTTGCATCAGCCGGCAAAGACATGTTCAGGAAGGAGTGAACGCAAATCAGGATGACGGGAACCAGGATGCAGGCAAAGGTCAGCGGGGCGTTGGGCAGCTTGCGGCTGGTTTTGAGGGTGAAGTCCTCGTTAATGGACTGTTCGACGCTTTCCATCTTTGCGGGCTGCGGGTAGCGGCTGACGCAGTACTTGCTCTTACACCACAGCGTGGCGGCCACGGTGTAAAAAGCGGCGGAAACCAGGCCCAGGGCGATGACGAGGCCCAGGTCGGCACCCAGGGTGCCTGTGGCGGCCAAGGGGCCCGGGGTGGGGGGAACCATGGTGTGCGTCGCAAGGATGCCGGCGTTCAAAGCGCCCAGCAGGCAGATAAGGGGCACGCCGCTGCGGGCCGAAAGCGAACGGGCGACAGGAGAAAGAATGACAATGGCCGAATCGCTGAAAACCGGGATGGAAACCAGATAGCCAGAAAGGGCCATAGCCAGAGTGGAACGCTTTTTGCCGACCAGGCGCAGGATGGTATTGGCCAAGACCAGCGCGCCGCCGGTGTCTTCCAAAATGACGCCGATGGTGCAGCCAAGGATAATGACGACACCGATCTTGCCGATGGTCGAGCCAAAGCCGCCGGTGACGGTCGACACGACCTCGTTGATCGGGAAGCCGAAGGCAATAGCACTGCCTAAGGCGACAAGGATGAGCGCGAACACAGGATGGACCTTAAACTTCATAATGGCAAGGACCAGGACCAAAAGGGCGACGATCATTACCACCAGGGAACCGAAGTTTGCTTCCATGGGATAGATTCCTCCTTTTTTTGCTGTTTTACACTGCCCCCCATATCTATGTTAACATTCTGACATAAAAGACGTGTTTTGTCTTTAGAAGTGTATCAAATGCGACTTTTTGCGCATGAACTGTCCTAAACAATGTGTGAATAAATTGTAAATGGTAGGGCAAGTGGGCCTTTTCGCGTTTTATCGACAACACGGGACTGCAATATAGGCCGATACTGGACTTTTGCAGCGTCTCTATATATAATATAAATATCAAGACAGGCTGGACGTTCTGCAAGGGGGCGGACGGAGCCGAAGGGGGAAAGGCGATGGATCTGCTTGTGCTGGAGCAGCTGCTGCTCAATGTTGTTTTTCTCATCGTCATCTCCTTTTTGATCGCAAAGCTTCCTTTTATTGAACGCCTCCTGACCGTCAAGAAAGAAACCCCTGTGGGTAAAGCCGCCCTGGCGCTGCTGTTCGGCGGTATCAGCATCTGCTCGACATATATTGGCGTGCGCGTCGAAGGGGTTATCGTCAACACGCGGGTAATTGGTACGCTGACGGCAGGGCTTTTCTATGGACCGGCTGTTGGAATCGGTGCCGGGGCGGTGGCGGCGGTGCACCGGCTGCTCTATGACCCTGCGGGGTTTACTACCGTAGCCTGTGCGCTGTCGACGCTGTTTGCCGGCCTGCTGGGCGCGCTGCTTCACAACGCCTACAACCGTGCCAGACACGGCAGCCTTTTTCTGGCGCTGACTGCAGCCGCAGCCGAGACGCTGCACATGCTGCTCATCCTGCTTTTATCCCGCCCCTATGAACAGGCGGCCGCGGCTGTGCGCATTATAGCGGCGCCTATGCTGCTGCTCAATTCCGTGGGGCTGCTCACCTTTGTTTCGGTGCTCAACCAAGTTTATGTGCAAAAGGATCGCAATTCCGCCGTCAAGGTGCGCGACGCGCTGCGCGTCGCAGAGGAGAGCCTGCCCTATATGCGTCTGGGCCTGCACAGCGGCCAGGCGCTGGACAGGGTGGTCGGCATCATCCTAAACGCCGGTATATGCGAGGGGGTGATTTTTACCGACAGGCAGGATGTGCTGGCCAGCCATTGCATGGGCAGCCTGCCGCCCGTCCCGGCAGGGAAGGGGCTGCCGGATTTTACCGCTGAGCCGCTGCGCACCGGGCGGCTGCTATCCGACGCGGACATCGCGCCGGACAGCCCGTATTACCCTGTATCCAGGAAGTATCAAATCATTGTCGCGCCGCTTGTCGTCCGGGGGAAAACCATTGGGAGCATGACGCTTATCGTTAAGCGCATTTTTCTGGCGCGCGAGTTTGACACACGTTTTGCCGACGGATTGGCGCGGCTTTTTTCCACGCAGCTTGAGCTGGGGGAATTTGACGAACTGAAGCGGCAGTATCGCAGCGCTGAGCTGCGGGCGCTGCGCTCGCAGATCAACCCGCATTTTCTCTATAATGCCCTCAATACCATTTCCTGCGTCTGCCGCGAACAGCCCGATCAGGCACGACAGCTGCTGTTGACGCTTGCGACTCATTACCGGCATGTGTTGAGCGACCCGCATACGCTGACGACCCTGGAGGATGAAATCCGCCACGTTGAAGATTATCTCGTCCTGGAAAAGGCGCGGTTCGGCAGTAGCCTTATCGTGCAGTATCAGCTGGAATGTGACGTGCGCGAAGCGGTGCCGACCTTTGTATTGCAGCCCCTGATAGAAAACGCCATAAAATATGGGAAGGGGGCGGACGGCATCCGTCGCGTCTGCATCCGGGCAGAGGATGAGGGTAAGCAGCTGGCCGTCACCATTTCCGACAGGGGGCAGGGGTTCCCCCAGCATGTTCTCGATGAGTTTTCGACTGCCCAGACGCCAGGGCAACATTTCGGCCTGTTTAATGTCGACAGGCGGTTGAAGTACCTTTATGGGCCGGCCCATGGTTTGCAGCTGCAGTCCTCTGCTGCAGGCGCGGCCGTCACAGCCCGTTTTCCTAAAATGACCGGAAATGCCGTATGGAAGGAAGAGAAATGATGAACATTGCAGTCATTGATGACGAACACCCCGCGCGGCGCGAGCTGTGCCATCAAATCCGCAGCGTCGACCCTTCCGCCGTCATTGACGAGGCGGACAGCGGCGCCGCTGCGCTTGAGCTGGTGTGCAAAAAGGCGTTTGATCTGGTCTTTCTTGATATCAACCTGGGGGACGTCAACGGCACCAGTATTGCGGCGGCCATACAGAAAATCAACAAGGATGCGCAGATCATTTTCGCCACGGCATATCCTGAATATGCCGTCAAAGCCTTTGAGCTGGGCGTTGCAGATTATATCCTCAAGCCGTTTGACCCTGCGCGCGTGCAGGAAATTCTGATTCGCTGCAGGTCGAGCGCGCCGACGCGCAGCCAGGCGCAGGCGGCGGATCGTCTCGCCGTTTCGCATAATGACCGCATGGTCATCGTTAACACCGCCCAGATTGTTTATATTGAAGCGGCGGCCCGCGGCGTCATTATCCATACCACAAGCGGCGATTATACCGATCGCAAAACCCTTGGCGAGTGTGAGCTTCGTCTGCCGCAGGGCAAGTTTTTCAGGATTTATAAAAGCTATATCGTCAACCTTGACTATGTTGTGGAAATCCTGCCGTGGTATAATAAAACCCTGGCGGTTAAAATGCAGGGGTTTGATAACTGTCTGCTCCCCGTTGGCCGCGACAAGAAAAAGGTTCTTTATCAAATGTTTAACGCAATATGAGCTGCCGTCAGTGCGGGCCAGCGCCTCCGTTTTGACACGGGGGCGTTTTGCTTTTCCGCACCCGAAATCGAC
>CAJMOV010000160.1 GCA_905215125.1 uncultured bacterium
AATGCTTACATAAAATATCCAGAGAATGGACTTTGTTGACATCGCGCTCCATCCTTTCCAAAAGGCAAGGCTTGGATGCGGCGAGGTAAAGCCTGTCCCCCAGCTGCTGATGCAGCAGGGCCTTTCGCCGGCAATTTCGGCGGGTTCGGCCGCCGTCATCAGCTTTGGCGTCGGCCCCAGGCAGGCACGCCGCAGATCTCTTCGCTCGGCGCATGGGGCGTTCTGCAGATCAGGATCGATCCGCGTTTCACGCACCTGCCTGTCAACAACGATGCAGTCGTCGTTGTAAAGCTGGATATACCAGCCCCTTTTATAGGTGCAACTGAGGACGGCGCTGACGGCGTCGCCAGGAAGGGGGAAGAAGTACAGGGGCTTCTCTGCCCCCGCCGCGCGGATCATCGCGCCGTTGTAGACGACCAGCGGAGCGGTCAGACCAATTTGTTTTGCATATTTTTGAGCCGAGAGGAACATCCGCCCCGTTGCCAGCGTGACGATTAACGCCTTGCTTAACCAGCCGGCGTAGCGCTTCTGCAACGGCGTCAGGGATGGTCAGATCGGGCATGAGCAGAGTTTCATCCAAATCAAGGCAGAGCATTTTAGGCATGGGGATCTCCTATCGAAAAAGCGCCGCGAAGACGTTGGGGTGAAGGATGTGGACAAGGGCCACGCCCAGCAGGATAAAGATGCAAATGTTAAAACCGGTAAACAGCCAGGCCGTACGGATATAAAACCGTCCGCGACCCCCCAACTTGTTATCAAAGAAAAAATAGCGGTTTTTATAGGGGTAGCTTTGGAGAAAAGCGGCGTCCATATCGTCGTATTTTCTGTTATTCTCCTTTGTGGAGTCATATTCCAGCAGAAAGCAGGAGATGCGCTGGGCTAACATCCAATGGTGTGAAAAGACGACGTTCCACCGGTGTGTGAGGATCAGGCTGACAATGTTGAGCAGCATGAGCATGACCAGCGTCACGACGGACAGCAGCTGGCTGTCAAGCTCGATAACAATAGCCAGAACCACACCGACCAGGGCGGCGAAAAGGGTAACGAACATCATGCGTTCGTTTTCCACATGGCGGGCCTGGCTGAGGTTTTCCTTCATCATGTCCAGCAGAAAGGCTTCACGCGGGTGGCAGGCACTGTCGCCCGGCGGCGGGGGAGAGGGGACAGCCCTGAAAGCTTGTATACCGGGGGCTTGTCCGCTGCCGGCAGGACGGCGCGGCTTCTGGCCCCTTGCATGCTTGCGCGGCTTTTTCATATCTTTCCCTCATCTGGTAGGCTTCACTCTTTCTTTTTCCTATTCTACAACATTTTGCAGTGGATTGCCACAGGTATTGCACAGAAAACAGAAAAAAGCCGCCAGGAAAAAGGCGGCTTTTGGAAAGGACACGGCTCAGCGGGCCAGGCTGTTGTCAACCTTGTACATGTGACGCACCAGCTCAAGGGTTTTGCAGGCATAACCCCATTCGTTGTCATACCAGGCGATCAGCTTGAGAAAGGTGCGGTTGAGGGCCATGCCGGCGCTGGCGTCAAAAATACAGGTGTGCGGATTGCCGGCGAAATCCGACGAAACAAACATTTGGTCAATATATTGCACGATGCCGGCCATTTCATTTTCAGAAGCGCGCTTGACGGCGGCGCAGACCTCCTCATAGCTGGCCTCGCGCTCAAGGTTGACGGTCAGGTCTACGACTGAGACATCAGGCACAGGGACGCGGAAGGAAATACCGGTCAGCTTGCCGTTGAGCTCTGGAATGACTTTGCCGACCGCCTTTGCCGCGCCCGTTGAGGACGGGATAATGTTGGCCGACGCGGCGCGGCCCGCGCGCCAGTCCTTGGTGGAAGTACCGTCGACGACCTTTTGCGAGGCCGTCATGGCATGTACGGTGGTCATCAGCCCTTCGCGGATGCCGAAATTGTCGTTGACAATTTTGGCCAGGGGAGCCAGGCAGTTGGTGGTACAAGACGAGTTGGAGACAAAGTTCATTTCCGGCGTGTACAGATGCTCGTTGACCCCCATGACGAACAGGGGGGTATCGTCCTTGGAAGGGGCGGAGAAAATGACCTTTTTAGCGCCGGCGTCGATATGCGGCTGAGACTTTTCGGCGGTCAGGAAGCGGCCGGTGCAGTCGATGACATAGTCGGCGGAAACCGAAGCCCAGGGAATATTGCCGGGTTCCTTGGCGTTGAAGAGAGGAATACGCTTTCTGTTGACGATCAGCGCGCTGTCATCCGAAAGCACCTCGTGGTGCAGCGTGCCGTGCGTTGTGTCGTACTTCAGCATGTAAGCCAGGTAATCGGGCGCCTTGGACGGCGCGTTGATGGCGACAATCTCAATGTCAGGCATAAAGAGAGAAGCGCGCATCGCCAGACGGCCGATTCTGCCGAAGCCGTTAATACCAACTCGAATGCTCATGTCTTAACATCCTCCAAAGTTTGTTTGTTTTTCCTCACATTCCCTTGAGCAAACCTGATAATGTTCAATAAACATTATACACTAACTTATGGGCTGGAACAAGTTTAATCTGAATAAATAAAAGATTTGTACAATATTCAGCTTATTTTTATTTTTAGAAAAAAATGATTTGTAATAAAAGGTAAAATGGTATATGATAGTAGGTAAAGGATCGAATGTTGCGAACTGGTGTCGAAGGGGGTCGGTGGATTGAGCGGGAATAAGTCAGTGGCGCTGACGTTTGGCGAGGTGTCCGACCTGTTCCGCAGCGACGAAGATTTCTATTTTCTTTGCTCAGCTTCGGGCAGGGTGCTGTTTACCGCCGGAAGCCTGAAGCTGTTTTTGGAAAACGATTTGACCGGCCGCAATCTGAATGATTTTTTGCCGCATAAAAGCGCAGCTGATATCATCGCCGCCGCCCATCAAAAGAAATATCACGCGTTTGAGTGTGAGCTGCTGAGGAGCCATTTTCGGGGTAGCGCCGAGCCGGAGGACGAATATATCGTCGTCATGCTGTTCCCGATCAGCGAAGACGGCAAAGCCTTTATTCGCAAAAGCTCGGCCCAGTTTTTAAGCCGTGAGATTTCGGGGCAGCTGGGCATGATGTCGGCTGCCCTGAATATGATGCGCAGGGAAAGCGAGCGCTTGGACGCGCAAGAAAGGCTGACGGTCCCCATCTCTGTTATGGGGCAGAGTATCATGCGGCTGCTGCGGCTTTCGCGCAACATGCTGGACTGTGCGCTGTATGAAAATGGGGATCTTCCCCTGCGTCTGCAGGAAGGCGACCTGGGGGCGTTTTGCCGTGATTTGGCAAGCCGTCTGCACCCCGTCTGTCTTCGGGCCGGCATCCGTTTGCAGTGGAATATACCCGATCAGCCCATTGTCTGCCTGTTTGATGAGGAAAAGGTTGAGCGCATGGTTTTGAATCTCCTGTCCAACGCTTTGAAGGCGAGGAGAGATTCGCCGGTGGATATCGCCGTCAGCGATCGCGGGGCAAGCGTTGCCATCACCGTGACCGACCACAGCGGCGGCATCGAGGGCGAGGCGCTGGGAGCCGCGATGAACAAGCACGCGGCAGCGGCGCCGGACCGCAGCGTCACAGCGGGCGGCGCCGGCTTTGGCTTGGCCCTGCTGCGCGCCTTTGCCGCGCGGCATGGCGGCACGCTGATTCTGAGCAGCAGCGCGGGCGGCACGTCGGCCTGTATTTCTCTGCCCAAGAATCTGGATAAAGAGCGCATGGCCTTCAACGCCGCGCAGCTCGATTATGCCGGCGGATTCGATCATATCTTGCTCGAATTGTCCACTGTGCTGGATAAAGAATTTTACGCATGAGCAAAGCTGGGGCGCCGAAGCGCCCCAGCTTTTTCAAGCCCTACCTGCTAAAAAGCGATTTTTTCTTCAATATAAGCGCGCAGATCGGCGATGGGCAGGCGGATTTGGCTCATGCTGTCGCGTTCGCGCACAGTAACACAGCCGTCGCTTTCGCTTTCAAAGTCATAAGTGACGCAGAAGGGGGTGCCGATTTCATCCTGCCGGCGGTAACGCTTGCCGATTGAGCCGGAATCGTCAAAATCGCACATGAAATGGGCGGACAAATCAGCATAAATTTTACCGGCGGCCTCGCTCAGCTTTTTGGAAAGGGGAAGTACGGCGCACTTGATGGGCGCCAGGATGGGGGAGAAGCGCAGGACGACGCGGACGTCGTTTTTCTCGGCGTCGACCAGCTCCTCATCGTAGGCGTCGGTCAGAGCGGCAAGCACAATGCGGTCGACGCCGACCGAAGGCTCGATACAGTAAGGCAGGTAGTGTTCATTGGTTTCGGTGTCGAAATACTCCATATTCTGGCCCGATGTCGTCTGATGGGCGTTTAAGTCATAATCAGTACGGGAAGCGACGCCCCACAGCTCACCCCAGCCAAAGGGGAAGAGATATTCAATATCGGTTGTCGCATTGGAATAATGCGACAGCTTTTCCTTTTCATGGTCATGGTAACGCAAATTTTCGGAATGCAGGCCGATGTCGCCCAAAAATTCCATACAGGCGCGCTTCCAATAATCAAACCATTCCAGCTCAGTACCGGGGCGGCAGAAAAATTCCAGCTCCATCTGCTCAAATTCGCGTGTGCGGAACACGAAGTTGCCTGGTGTGATTTCATTGCGGAAGGACTTGCCGATCTGCGCGATACCAAAGGGTATTTTTTTTCGCGTTGTGCGCTGTACATTTTTGAAATTGACAAAAATACCTTGCGCTGTCTCGGGCCGCAGATAGATTTCTGATTTAGAGTCTTCTGTAATGCCAAGAAATGTCTTGAACATCAGGTTAAAGCTGCGGATGGGGGTGAAGTCAGTGCTGCCGCAGTTGGGGCATTTGATGCCGTTATCTTTAATATACTTTTCCATGTCGGCAAAATCAAGGCTGTCCGGCTCATGCCCACAGAAAGCCTCGATCAGGTTGTCGGCCCGGTGGCGCGTGCGGCAGGCTTTGCAGTCCATCAACGGGTCGCGTAGCCGTTGCCGCGGCCGCCGGGCTCCACGCCGATGAGGCGCACG
>CAJMOV010000161.1 GCA_905215125.1 uncultured bacterium
TAATGATAGAATAAACCTGTCGGCTGCCATAGCAAATAAGGCCCTGCGGGCCGAGGAGGAGTGTATATGAAAAAAATTACCGCCGATACCTTCACCCGGTATCAGTTCCCCAGCAACCCGCGTATTTCGCCCGACGGCAAGCACACTGCGTTTGTCGTCCAGTGGGTTGATCTTGAGAAAAACAGCTACCCAGGGGATATCTGGGTCATCTGCAATGAGACGGGCGCCGTCCGCCGCCTGACGGCGCAGGGAGACGCCACCAGCTTTGCTTGGACGCCCGACGGGCAGATTGTTTTCCCCGCCCGCCGCGGCAAGGCCTATGACAAGGCGCAAAAGGAAGGGCGGCTGCTGACCCCCTATTATATTATCGATCCGCAGGGCGGCGAAGCCGTCGAGCTGTGTGATTTGCCCATTGAAGGCGGTGCGCCGCACATCCTGGAGGATGGGCGCTGGCTGGTCACTGGCCGTGTCGATTTAAACCGGCCCGATTTTGCTTCCATGCCGGAGGGCGAGCGCAAAGCCGCTTTGGAAGAGTATGAAAGCCCTGATTTCCGCGTGTTTGAAGAGCTGCCCTGGTGGGGCAACGGGCAGGGCGACGTCAGCCGCCGCCGCAACGCCCTGTACATCTGCGATCCGTCCGACGGCTCGGCCAAAAAGGCGACGGACGAGTATTTCAACGTCGTTTCTATGGCGAGCGACTTCGGCCGCGTCGTCTACACCGGCGTTGATTTTAAAGACGTCATGCCGGTCTGCGACGGACTGTACGTCCTTGACGTCAAGACGGGGGAAAGCCGCCGGCTTATCGAGCAGGATCAGTATTACATGGGCGAGCCCTGGCTGCTGGACGAGCGCACCGTCGTCATCACCCTCAGCAAGAAGGATGCCCACCCCTACGCCCACCGCGACATTTATCTTGTCGATATCGAGAGCGGCGACGTTAAAAAGCTGCTCGATTATGACCGCTATGTCGGCTGCGGCGCGGTCAACTCCGACGCCCGCCTGGGCGGCGGCATAACCGCCAAGGCGGAAAACGGCCGCCTGTACTATGTGACCAGCGAGGACGAGAGCTGCCATATCCGCTGGCTCGACAAGACGGGCAAGGTCTCCGGTTTCCTGACCCAGCCGGGCTCGACCGACAGCTTTGACATCCGCGATGGCAAAATCGTCCTGTGTGGGATGCGCGGCGATAAGTTGTGCGAAATTTACGCGCTGGACGAGAGCGGTGCCGAGCGCTGCCTGACCCACTTTAACGACTGGGTCGGGGAGGAATACGCCGTCTCCACACCGCAGGAGGTGCGCTTTACTGCAAGCGACGGCTTTGAAATCCAAGGCTGGGTGATGGAGCCGGCTGGCTATGAGAGGGGCAAAAAATACCCCGCTATCCTCCATATTCACGGCGGGCCTCGTACCGCCTTCGGCGCCGTATTCCACAATGAAATGCAGCTGTGGGCTTCTAGGGGCTATTTTGTACTGTTCTGCAACCCGCGCGGCAGCGATGGCCGCGGCTGGGAATTTGCAGACCTGCTCGACCGCTTCGGCAGCGTCGATTATCAGAACCTGATGGATTTCACCGACGAATGCCTCAAGCGCTATGGCGATATCGACGCCGGCCGCGTCGGCGTCACGGGCGGCAGCTACGGCGGCTTTATGACCAACTGGATCATCGGGCATACCGACCGCTTCAAGGCGGCCTGCGCACAGCGCAGCATTTCCAACTGGCTTTCCTTTGAAGGGACCACAGACATCGGTTATACTTTTAACCTTGAGCAGCACGGTACCTCGCTGGAAGAAAACCCGCAGCGGCTGTGGGAGTTGTCCCCGCTGAAATACGCCTGCAACGCCAAGACGCCGACCCTCTTTATCCACGCCGATCAGGATTACCGCTGCTACATGGTTGAATGTATGCAGATGTTCACCGCCCTGAAAATGCACGGGGTAGAGAGCCGCATCGTGCTGTTCCACGGTGAAAACCATGAGCTGTCCCGCAGCGGTCGCCCGCGCTCCCGCATCCGCCGCATGGAAGAAATTGCAAGCTGGATGGATAAATATCTGAAAGGATGATGCCGGCATGAAAAAGCCGATTGCTGTCCGCGACTTTTATGACATGACCTTCCTGTCGGACATTTCCTATTCTCCCGACGGGAAGCACGCCGTTTTTCTCACCCACAACCCCGACGCGGTCAAGAACAACTACAAAGCGCGCCTGTGGCTGTACGACGCCGACACCGGCGAGGTAAAGCGTATGACGGCCGGCTGCCGCGGTGGCAAAATCCTTTGGCTGAATAATGAAACGGTGCTTTTTTCCTCGACCAGCCGCGAGCCGGTCGAGGAAGGCTGCACCGCCTTTTACCAGCTGCCGTTGACCGGCGGCGAGGCAGTGCATGCCTTTACCGTTCGGGAAAAGGTGGACGCCATCCGCATGATTGACGCAACGCGCTTTCTTATCGTTTGTCAGGAGGATTTGAGCGAGAAGGAGGACGTGCCGGAGGATCGCGCCAAAAAAGGGATTGACTTTGAAGTGTTCGATGAGCTTCCCTTCTGGGCCAACGGCCGGGGGATCGTCAACAAGCTGCGCCGCGCCGCAAGGATTTTTGACAGCGCGACGGGCGAGCTTACCCGTGTCACCCCGCAGGGCTTTGACGTGCACGACGCCCGTCTCAGCCCGGGGCGGGACAAGGTGCTGTACTGCGGCGCCGCGCCGGTAGACGATGTCGACAGGCGGCAGGGCGGCCTGTGGCTGTACGACATCGCCAGCGGCAGGACCGACACCCTCATCCCCCAGGGGGACATGAGCGTTGACAATATTTGCTTTACTGCAGGCCACGCATTTTTTACCGGCTACAAGCACGAATGGCCGGGTAAAAACCCAGGCTATTACCTGATGGATTTGCAGACCAAGGCGGTGCGCGAGCTGCCCTTCCCCGATGCCGAGGTCGGCAACAGCGTGGGCACCGACAGTGCGTACGGCGGCGGACGTACCATGAAGTATTCCGTCGGACGGATTTACATGCTGCGCACCGTACATGGCGACAGCCGCCTGGTATCCCTGGATCGTGAGGGGCAGACTGAGACGCATTTGGCCGGGGAGGGCTCGATTTTGTCCTTTGACGTCTTTGGCCGCAGCGCGCTGTTTGTCGCTATGCGGGATATGCGCCTGCCCGAGCTTTACTCCCTTGATCTCGACACCGGCGAACAGACCCGCCTGACGGGGTTTAACGAAGCCTATCGGGAAGGGCATGACATCGCCCTGCCAGAGTGCTTTACCTTTACAAACAGCGACGGAGTCGAGCTGGACGGGTATATCCTGCGCCCCCCCCACATGGAAAAAGGGAAGAAGTACCCCGGAGTCCTGCAAATTCACGGCGGGCCCAAGGGGGTGCTGGGCACCGTGTACCACCACGAGATGCAGGTTATGGCGGCGCGGGGCTACATCGTGTTTTATACCAACCCGCGCGGCAGCGACGGCCGCGGCGAAGACTTTGCCAACATAACCGGCCAGCTGGGCGGCATTGATTATCAGGACTGCATGGAGTTCCTGGATGAAGTGCTGCGCCGCTGCCCGGAGCTGGATGAAGGCCGCGTCGGCTGCTGCGGCGGCAGCTATGGCGGCTTTATGGTCAACTGGATGATTGGGCATACTGACCGGTTTAAAGCGGCCTGCGCGCAGCGCTGCATATCCAATTACATGAGTAAATGCCTGACCACCGACATCGGATATTATCACAACCTGATGCAGATGGGCGCAGACCCGTGGAACGGCTTTGACATCATGTGGGATCACTCGCCCCTCAAATACGCGGCGAAGGCAAAAACCCCGACCCTGTATATCCAGTCGGATGAAGATTACCGTTGCTGGTTGAGCGAGCCGCTGCAAATGTTCACCTCTCTCAAGCTGCACGGGGTGGATAGCCGCGTCGTGTTGTTCCGCGGCGAAAACCACAACCTTTCCCGTACCGGCAAGCCCAAAAACCGCGTGAAGCGGCTGGAGGAAATTGTCGGCTGGTTTGACAAATATTTATAAGATTTTTCGCAAAAACAGCCTGGAGAGCCTTCGGTTCGTATGGATAAGGATGTTAAGAAAGACTTTTGACAGAGTGTGAATCAGATTGGTTTCATGGACTTGTGACGAAATCCCAATCAATGGAGGCACACGAAATGGAAAGGCCGAATCTTAAGCTATCCTACCATGAACAAGACGGAACGTTGTTCCGAACATTCGCATCTCCGATCAGCCAGAGGATGATCAACCTCTGGGGAGATATGGCCGCATGGCGCTCGCTTATCTGCGTGACGATTACCCAGAGAGGTATGCCATTTTGAAAATGGATGGAACCCTCATGGAAGCAATGCACCAAGTCCAGAAGGATGCTTTGGAGCGGATAGAGTATCTGACCCAGCAAATGCTGCTTGACGATTCGATGCCGGAAACGGAGGATATTCTGGAACGCGCACGCCATTGGAATTATCTAAAAAGTATGGCGGAAGAAATCGTTTTGCAGACAATTGTATTCCTTGTAAGATAACGCAGACCGGGAGGGGCATGATACCCCTCCCGGTTATTTTGTCCTGTATCGAAGTAGTCAGCTCTGGTTTTTTTCCGGTCTTACGATTTTATATCCCACTCTGAAAACAGTTTTGATATAGATTGGATGCCTGGGGTCAGGTTCCAGCTTATTCCGCAGATACTAGATTGTATTGGCCACGGTGTTGGTACCTGATTCATAGTCCTCTCCCCAAGTGGCATAGTAGAGCTGTTCCCTAGTATAGACCCTGTCAGGGGATTTCGCCATGCAATATAGCATGGAGTACTCGCCATAGTTCAAGCGGACCTCTTTCCCGGCTTTTAGTATGCACCGGGAGACTGAGTAGATCTCAATATCACCAAAGGACAGCATGGAGGATGTGGCCTCGACTACTTGCACAGACTTATCCTATAAGACATCTATGATAGCATTGAATACATCTGTCTCTAGGGTGAATG
>CAJMOV010000162.1 GCA_905215125.1 uncultured bacterium
ATCTGCGGCTTCTGGCGCTGCTGCGGCGCAGCGGTCAGCAGCGGCATATTTATCAGCCTTGTCACCGGTTCAACGCCGACAGGGAAGGAAAACTGGGGCCTGAGCAATAGGATGACATCGCGCAGCCTGGCGGCTATCGGAGAAATTGGTGGTCCGCGCTGCTGCAAGCGGGACAGCTTTACAGCGGTATTGCAGGCCTGCACCTTTGTCAGTCGAGAGCTGGGCGTGGACATGCAGCCCACAGCTGGCATCCGCTGTACTTTTTCAGGTAAAAACCGCGAATGTATTGGCCCACGCTGTCCTTATAATCCAGGGCATGTAGCATAAGAAAACGCACCGGAAGCAGTTCCGGTGCGTTTTTGTATGACACAGAATTTATTTGCTCTGGACGTATTTGGCAATGCGCTCCATAGCCTTTTTAAGGTTTTCCAGCGAATAGGCATAGGAAATACGAACGTGATTTTTACCACTTTCGCCAAAGGCTTCACCAGGAACGACGGCAACGTGCTGCTTTTCGATAAGATCCTCAACAAACGCAGTGCCGTCCTTGGCGAACATGGAAACATCGGGGAAAATATAGAAGGCACCCTGTGGCTCAAAGCAGTCAAAGCCGAGATCAAGCAGGGATTTGTACATAAATTTACGGCGCTCATCGTATTCGGCAGCCATGCGCTCGGCGTCGGGAATACCCTTTTGCAGCGCTTCGATGCCGGCATACTGGGCGGGGGAGGAAGCGCACATCAGCGCATATTGGTGGATGCGGGCGACGTACTGCATCAGCTCGCGCGGGCCGCAGCAGTAGCCGAGACGCCAGCCGGTCATGGCAAAGGCTTTGGAGAAGCCGCTGACCAGGATGGTGCGTTCGCGCATACCGGGCAGGGAAGCGAAAGAGGTGTGCTTCAGGCCATAGGACAGCTCGGCATAGATTTCATCAGCGATAACGATGATATTGGTGCCTTCCAGGACCTTGGCGATGGCCATCAGCTCGTCGCGGGTCATGACGGCGCCCGTCGGGTTGTTGGGGTAGGAGAGAAGCAGGGCCTTGGTCTTGGGGGTAATGGCCGCCTTCAGGGCTTCGGGGGTCAGCTTGAAGCTGTCCTCCTTAACTGTTTTGATGCTCACAGGGGTAGCGCCCGTGATGGAGGCCAGGGGGCCATAGCAGACAAAAGAAGGCTCTGGAATGAGGAATTCGTCCCCAACCGTCAGGAAAGCGCGGATGCACAGATCAATAGCTTCGCTGCCGCCGACAGTGACGACGACCTCGTCATCGGGATTATAAGAGCAGCTAAAACGGTTTTCCAGATATTTGGCAATCTCGCGGCGCAGGGCAATCAGGCCGTTGTTGGCAGTGTACTGGGTTTTCCCCTGATCCAGAGAAGCGATGCCTGCGGCGCGGATGTGTTCCGGGGTGACAAAGTCGGGTTCGCCGACACCCAGGGAAATAGCATCGGGCATAGTCTCGGCGATGCCGAAGTATTTACGGATGCCGGAAGGCTTGACGGTGGCCACGATGGGCGCAACGACTTTGCTGTAATCGATCATAACTGATTCCTCCATACATAATGTTTAATGTGGATACTCCCGCTTCCGCGTCCAAAACGGCTGACAGAGATTGCCCACCAGTCCTCAGTATAACACTGCAAATGCAGCGTTTCAAGGGGGCGCAAGACAATTTTTCCGCAGATAGATGGCGGGGGTTTTACTTTTCTCCGCTCTCCGGCGCAGCTTCTTCGTCCTGCGGCTGCAGGGGCAGAGGACGGACCGCGTCGAAAATGTCGCACCAGACAAGCAGAAGAAGGGAAGGGCAAAGCAGAGCGTCTGCAAGGCCGACAGGAAGATAGTGGGCTGCGAAATTGACACTGAGCAAAGCGCCGAGCAGGGAGCAAAAATACCCGAATGTAGCCGACATAGCAAAGAACAGCAGGCCAATCGGCCGTTTTTTGTCAAACCAGACGGCGCTGGACAGGTAAAGGGCCAGCATCAGCGCAATAATGCTGAGAATTTCAAAAGCATAAGTGCCCGTTAACGGGTTTCGCGCCGAATCACGGTAAAAGCCCAGCAGGTAGATGCTGACAAAGAAGAGGGGGAACAGTGAACACATTCCTTTGGACATCAGGCTGTCTGCTTTGACAAAGGCAATGGCAGATACGCCGCAGGCGGCGAGAAATACCCCCTTGAGAATGACAATCAGCGTGATTTGCCCGCTTTGCAGAAGGGTCAGAGCCGCTGCGACAAACAGAAGCATAGCAGCGCAGACACGGACCGTCTTGCCTGCCGTGTCAGCGCGTCGCAGGCCGAACTGCAGCCCTGTCCGGCGGCCCCACAGGGCCATCAGCAGAAAGACGACGGCACAGCCGCCGGCCGCAATAAAGAAAGGGGTAAGCGTGCCCGACATTCCGTTGATGATCTGTCCGGTCGCAGGATCGGTGCAGGCGGAAACCAGCCTGCTGTGGTAAAGGGCAGCACCTGCGCCCAGCACAATGGGCAGGGCGGCGCATAAGGTCAGTTGAGCTTTGCTTTTCATACTATCATCCGTTCCGCCGCTGCTGCGGCATAGTTCTTGACAAGGCCGAATATAGTAAATATAGCATATTTATCAGCAAAAGGAAAGAAAAAGGTGGAGGCAATGAAAAAACTTCTGATCTTTCTGTTCGTACTGACTGTTTGTGTGTATGCCCTGCCCCTCTTTACGGTCGGGCTGGAGGAAGCAGATAGCCTTCCGCCGGACGATGCCCAGGCGCCGGACGATACCGGACAGGACGCCGAGCCCCAGGGAGCCGTACAGGTTGCGAGCGACAGCTTTGACAGCTCCACCCATGTCACCGTTCTGGTCGACGGCGAGGTACAGGACATGGTTCTGCATGACTATCTGTGCGGCGTTCTGGCGGCCGAAATGCCGGCCAGCTTTCCGGAGGAAGCTCTTAAAGCCCAGGCTCTGGCTGCAAGGACGTATACAATGTATAAAATCAGCCTGTATGATGCCGGCATGGCAATCCCCGAAGCTCACGCAGGCGCGCAGATGTGCACTGATTATACCCACTGTAAGGCGTATTGCGATCTGAACGCTCAAGCGACCTCAATGTGGGGAGATGACGCTGACAGCTACCGAGAAAAAATAGAGAACGCCGTATCCGCGACAGACGGCGTTATCGCAACCTATCAGGGAGAACCGATTGCCGCAGTTTTCCACGCCGCATCCTCAGAAAAGACGGAAGCCGCCGTCGATGTCTGGGGCAGCGATACCCCTTATCTGCAAAGCACCGATAGCCCTGGGGGCGAGGCGTCCGACCATTATTATGGCGAAGTGACCATCTCCGCTGAGGAATTCAAGAAAAAATTTTTGGAAAGCTATCCTACGGCAAATTTGTCGTCATCACCTGATCAGTGGTTCAAAGCGTCAAAACGCAGCGAGGCGGGCGGGGTTATTGACGTTGCCGTCGGGGGCGTGCGCGTCAAGGGGACCGTTATCCGCACCATGTTGGGGCTGAACTCAACCAATTTTACCTATGAGCCTCAGGGGGATACCCTGGTGTTCAAGACAGAAGGCTACGGACACGGCGTTGGTATGAGCCAGTACGGAGCCCGTGAATTGGCGCTGGAAGGGAAGACATATGACGAAATTATCAAGTGGTACTATGCCGGCGTCGATTTGACGCTGAAGTCATGACAAAAGGGAGAGACATCGGTCTCTCCCTTTACATATTCCATCAGCCGATTCAACCCAAGATCCGGCCGTCAGTCGAAATGGTGACGACGTTCAGGTCGATTTTTTTGCCGCTGTTTGTCAGCGCCGTCTGAACGGCGCGCTGGATGCCGCCGCAACAGGGAACCTCCATACGCGTAACGGTAATACTTCGGATATCGTTATTCTGTAAAATGGATTCCAGCTTTTCTGTATAATCCCCTTCGTCCAGCTTTGGACAGCCGATCAAGGTGACACGTCCGTCGATAAAGCGTCGATGAAAGTCGCCATATGCATATGCTGTGCAATCTGCGGCTATCAGCAGGTCGGCGTTTTGAAGGTAAGGAGCGTTGACGGAAACCAGCTTGATCTGCACCGGCCACTGATTGAGACGGCTTGTAAGCTCGGCGCCGTCAGCGGGTGCCGAAGGTGCGCGGCGGATGGCATGGGCTTTACTGCCGGGGCAACCGCAGGGAAGGGGAGCGGCTTTTGCCCTTTGCGCAGCCAGTACAGCGGCGTGGTCATAGGCAGGGGCTTCGCGCTCCTCAAAGGAAATGGCCTGAACAGGACAACTGGGCAGGCAGTCGCCCAGACCATCGCAGTAATCTTCACGCAGCAGCTTGGCTTTGCCGTTGACCATGCCGATAGCGCCCTCGTGACAGGCGTCGGCGCATAGCCCGCAGCCGGTGCATTTGTCTTCATTGATTTTAATGATTTTCCGTACCATATCTATGCCTCCTGATGCTTTCTGAAACAAATGATTTTGTGCTTTAATCATACAAAAAGCAAATGAAATTGTATGTTGTTAAGCCAACAAAATTGCAGCTTTTTTGTTTCTGAATATATTTTTAGGCCATTTTTCCGTCTGCTGAACGACAGGAGAAAAATCCGTCAACAATTTGATTGGACTGTATAAGATGCCGCCGCCGCGGTGATAATAACGGCGGAGGTGCATCAGAATGAAACAAAACCGAAGTTTCCTTCAAAAAGCCGTTGCCTTCGCCGAGGATAAAGGATTTTACATAATCCTTGCCTTGTGCGCCGTCGCAATTGGCATTTCGGGTTATGTACTTTTCTTTACAGGCAGCAGCGCGGACGACATCCCCGAGCCGCAGGTTCCCGTTTCCGGACAGGAGGATGTCAAGATACCGGGTAATGAGACACCCGATCCGCAGCCACAGGATGACGTTGACGAGCCGGACGCCCTGGATACCCCCGACGAACCAGAGATTCCGGAGACCCCGCAGCAGCAGGAAGACCC
>CAJMOV010000163.1 GCA_905215125.1 uncultured bacterium
GGTCGCGCGCACGGCGCGCCGCGTCCCAGTCGGCGGGGAAATGAACGTTCTGGTAAGCGAAGCCGACGTCGCACAGCCCGTTTTCGCGGGCGATGGCAGGGGGGATGGGATCGTCAAAGCGCCCGTCAGCCGCCTTGAGCGCGGCAGCAGCCCCCTGCATGATCATCGGGCGGGTCACTCCGTCGGTCAGGGGATAGACGGGCAGGATGCGCCCCGTCGTCCCGCCTGCGCGTTCCGCCGGCTCGAACTGCGGGTTCTGCATCCTCTTTGTCCGCCCAAAGGTCTCCACCCGGCCGAAAAAGATGTATTCCCCGCCGATGTGCAGCTGGCTTTTGAGATAGGGGCGATTGTAAAAGGTCAGCGCCAGCGCGCCCGTTTCGTCAAAAACGTGGACCTTGCCGATGCTCAGCCCCCGCCGGACGACGGCCGTCGTCGGTTCACTGCCGACGACGGCGCGGATGCAGCAGCTCTGCCCTTCCGGCGCGTCGGCGATGGTATAGAAGGCCGAGCGGTCTTCATAATCGCGGGGAAAATAGCGCAGAAAATCGCGCAGCGTGTACAGCGACAGCCTGCCCAGCAGCCCGGCCCGCTTTTCCCCGACGCCTTTCAGGGTGCGGACGCTGGCGCTCAACGCGTCAGACACGGGGGCGGTAGAGGGCGATCACCAGGCCCAGGATACTACAATCCGAGCCGTTGATGGGGGTGTAGGCGGGGTTTTCCGGCTCAAGCCAGACCTCTTTTCCGCGCAGGGACAGACGCTTGACCGTCGCCTCGTCGTCCAGCAGGGCGACGACAATGTCGCCGGCAAGCGCGTCGGGCTGGCGGCGGACGATGACGATATCGCCGTCCAGGATCCCCGCGCCAATCATGCTGTCGCCGCGTACGCGCAGGGCATACAGCTCGCCGGAGACGCTGCCGTCATACTGCACATAGCCTTCGACCTCCTGCTGGGCAAGGATGGGCACGCCGGCTGTCACAGTGCCCAAAATCGGAACGCTGCGGAAGCCCTGGCGGCTACCCTTGATGCTGATGGAGCGCGTTTTTCCCTCTCCCTTGTCCAGGTAGCCCGCCTCCTGAAGGACCTTCAGGTGGGCGTGTACCGTCGAAGGCGAGCGAAGCCCGACAGCATCGCCAATTTCACGCACCGACGGAGGGAAGCCGTTCTGTTCGGTATAGTCGGTGATGTACTGGAGGATTTCCAGACGCTTGGCGCTTAACTTTTTCATGAAAAAACCTCCTCGGTTGTCGATTGTTTGCCTTATCATAACACACTTGCTATAAAAAAGCAAACATTCGTTTGCGAAAAAATCAATACAAATTGCAATATATAGATAGAAAATGTCTAAAAGTAAAGAAAAATCCTGCTTTTGCCTGCATTGCGTCGAAAAATATTTTTGGCTGGCCGGCCCGCATGCCCGAGATGCGGCAAAAAGGAGGCCCTGCGGCCCCCTTTACAGGTCAGAACCAAAAGACCATCCGGCCGGGATCGCTGAAATCGTATTCAATAAGCGACCCGGTGCGATAGGTCAGCACACCCTGCTCGTCCGTGCCCTGGTGGCCGACAAAGCCGAAATCCTCCGTCGTGCCAGACAGACCGAGGGAAAGGGCGTCGACAAGGCTCCACACAGCGGCGCCGGTCTCGTCGCTGCGCGCGATATACTGCAAAATTTCGAGCGCGGCGTTCTGGTATGGCGCGCCCGCCGCCGACGCTGTCAGGCTGTCGCGCCACGCTTCGACGGCGATGCCGAGACGCCCGTCGTCGTGCAGGACGGTAAAGCAGGGAGAGCCGCCTTCATCCCGCAGCGAGCCATCCTTTTCGATGTGCAGGCCGTAAGCGTTCGATACAATGGCGTCCAGCGCTTCGAGGTGCTGGGAAAAGCTGCGGCCTTCCTCATACTGCCGCACGGGGTCGAGCACGCCGACACCGAATACCCCCGCGGGCAGCTCTTCCGTCAGGCACTCGGCAACACTGTAAAGGAAACAAACTTTACCGCTTTGATTGAGCGCGCAGAGCGACGCCAGGTCAAGGACGCCGGACGGCCGCTGCCATGCGGGAAGCCTTTCGTCGGGCACATCCCCTTCATACGGCGAAGACGGGTCGAGGGTGACGACCAGCGCGTCCTCGTCCCAGCCGACGGCAACGTCAAGCAGCGCCATCAAATCGCGCAGGCGGAAAAAGTTGCTGCCCCCGATTTCATAAGCGCACAGAACCATTTCCCGGCCGTCCCACAGCACGGTGTCGGAGGAAAAGACGGCGCGCGGGCTGACGCTTGTCTGCTGGACGGCCATTTCGCCGCCGACAGGGGTATACGCCTGCCCCGTCCGGATGGCGACGGTCTGCGTTGCAGCGTCCCAGCCGACGGAAAAGCCCTTGCCGCTTTGCTGCATTAGCAGGGCGGCGTCGCGCAGCTTTACATAATTGCTGCCGCCGATTTCATACGCTTCCAGCTGCACATCCCGCCCGGCGATGCGGATGGCGGAAGCGGAGGGCAGGGCGTACAGTTCCCCAGAGTCCTGGAACTGCGCCGCGCACTGGCGGGCGTAAGAGATGGGAAGATAGTCGCGGCCTGCCGAGGTTTCGACCCAGGCGCCAGCTGCGTCAAAATCGCGGGCATAGCGGTAAATCAGGGGGATAACCTCGCATCCTCGTGGGTCGACATAGCCCCACAGCCCGTCCCGCATGACCCGGGCAAAACCATTTTTGAAGGGGGCGGCATAGTCGTAAGCCTGCTCAATGACGACGAGGCCCTCTTTATTGGTGTAGCCGTACAGGCCGGTGTGATAGTCGTGAGTAACGGCCAGGCCTTCGCTGTAAAGCCCCCCGGCTTGCTGCTGTGGAGGCAGCGCGACAGACAAATCCTCCCGGCTTTCATGGACAATGGGATCGGCGACGCTGCCGTCCAGCGACAAAGCGCCCCACAGCCCATCCTGCATGACGACGGCGCAGCCCTGGTAAAAATCCCCGGTGTAATCATAATCCCCCGCGCCGGGAAAGAAAGCGGCCGAGACCGGCAGCAGCAGACAGAAGCACAGCAGAGGGGAAAGGACAAAACGGGATATTCGCATGAAAAACACTCCTTTTGCACGGGCGATAAAGACGACGGGTTTTATCCCTGCCCGCAATCGGATGCAGGAAAAAGGAGGCCCGGATGACATGAAAAATCCGCCGCCGACCCTGCATCCTTCAAAGTAAAACGTTTTCTACTATATCATAAAGCCGCCCGTTTGGCAAATTGACGCCCCGGTGCATGGCGCACCTTGCGGTCTTCAGTCCCCGACCTGCGCGGCCGACGCCGTTGTATTTTCACGAAAAAAGCCGCCCTGCCCGTACGGGTAAGGCGGCCGGATGCCTTATCTTTCGGCCAGCTAGAACGGCATCAAAAACAGGAAATACACAGCCCAGGAAATGATGCCCGCGATACCGCAGGCACGGGCGCATTTCGGGCGCTCCTTCGCCTTAACCGGCCAGTAAATGATGCCGAACAAGGGGACCAAAACCGCTAGAATGACTAGCCCTACGCTAACGGTATTGTCCACTTGCGTTGCTTGCGCGTTATTGGCGGGCTGGATGGAACAGCCGCACTTTACGCAGACAACAGCGTTGTCGTTTACTTCTGCACCGCAATGCTGGCAATATTTCATAATGTTCTCCTCCCCTCTGAATTGTAATCCCTATGTTTGCGGCATCTTTTTAAAAGAGACCGGACATAAGCACAATGCCGAGTAGAGAGCTGATAACCGAGCATACCTCTCCGATAATACTCAATACAAGCCCCGTCATTTTCCCCGAGCTTTTATATTCCCTGACGCCAAACACAATCCCGACGATCGAAACAATGTGTCCCGCAAGGGCGAAAAGCCATGCGGCCACAATGCCGATAATTCCGAGAATGACGGATACCTGCGCTTCCTTCTGCGTCTGGTTCCCGGCGGGAGCCTGCGCTTTTCCGTTTACCGCGCAGCCGCAGCCGGGACAAATGACGGCTTCCTCTCTGATTTCCTTTCCGCATACCGGACAATACATTGCCATACCCCCATATTTTTGTTTAAAGAGACGTACTTTCCCGGGAAGATACACCATTCGCCTATATCAAAACTATAATACCATAAAAATCTAAAATTTTCAATATATACAGAACATACAAATATTTTCCAAAGAATGCAAGAGCTTTACACGCCTGCCGTCAGGGAATGAAAAAGCAGCCGGGCTTTTGGGACCCGGCTGCATGAAGCGGCGCGCTACGCCAGATAGGCTTTGATCAGGTTGAAGGTATTCATCAGTCCGTCGATATGGCTGCGTTCATAGCCGTGGGAGGCGTAGACGCCGGGACCGATGAGACCGTGGCGCACGTCGTACCCGGCGCGCAGGGCGACGGAAGCGTCAGAGCCATAGTGGTTATAGACGTCGACCGCATAATCAACCCCCGCCTTGCGAGCCGCTTCGATGAGGGCCGAGGTAACGTCGTAATTGTACGGGCCAGAGGAATCCTTGGCGCAGATGGAGACCTGCCGCTCGGTGCAGGTGACGTTTTCGCCGACGCAGCCCATATCAACGGCCAGCACCTCGACAGCGCCGTCGGGGATGCCGCAGGCGGCGCCGTGGCCGATTTCCTCGTAAACAGTGAAGAACAGGTCGACGCTGCGGCTGGGGGCGGCGTTTTCATCCCTTAGGTGCTTGGCGTAGGCCAGAAGCACCGCGGCGGACGCCTTGTCGTCAAGGAAGCGGCTTTTGATATAGCCCGAAGGGGTGACAGTATAGCGCGGGCAGACGGCGATGAAGTCGCCCGGCAGGATGCCCAGCTTGCGCACGTCCTCTTCGCTGCGCACGTCCTCGTCGATGACGACCTCCAGGTTGTCCTTAAAGCTGCGCGGGTCATTGACGTTGCTGTTGACGTGCACAGAGGCGTTGGGAACCTGGATGATGCCGTCGTATCTG
>CAJMOV010000164.1 GCA_905215125.1 uncultured bacterium
ATCGCGCTGATGCAGGCCGATAGACGGCTCGTCCAGAATGTACAGCACCCCCATCAGCGAGGATCCAATCTGCGTCGCCAGGCGGATGCGCTGGCTCTCGCCGCCTGACAGCGTCGCCGCCGCGCGCGACAGCGTCAGGTATTCCAGCCCGACGCTGAGCAGAAAGCCCAGCCGCTCGCGAATTTCCTTGAGGATACGATTTGCTATCATGCTTTCTTTTTCTGTCAGCTTGGGCTCCAGCTCGTCGATAAAACGAAGCGCATCGGTGACGGTAAAGTCGCAGTATTGGGAGATGGAAAGCCCGTCGATGGTGACGGCCAGAACTTCTTTTTTCAGGCGGCGTCCACCGCAGTCAGGGCAGGGCACGGGGCTCATACACTCTTCAATTTCGTCGCGCATGTAATCGCTCGTCGTCTCCTTATACCGCCGCTCCAGGTTGCGGATGACCCCTTCAAAGGCCTGCTCGTAGGTGCCGCCGCCCCCCTGCCGTTTCCAGTGCAGCTTGAGCTTCTCCCCCTTTGTCCCGTGCAGGATGGCGTCGACTGCCTCCTCCGGCAGATCGCAGAAGGGGGTGTCCAGGGAGAAATTATACTTTTTTGCCAGCGCGTCAAAGTACATGCGACCAATGCTACCCTCGTCGACAGAATAGCCCGACGCCTTGATAGCACCCTGCATGATGGACAGCTTGGGATTGGGGACAATGCGGTCAGGGTCGATTTTAAGCTGCACGCCCAGGCCGGCGCAGGTTGGGCAGGCGCCATAGGGGTTGTTGAAGGAAAACATACGCGGCGTCAGCTCTTCGATGGATATTCCGCAGTCCGGGCAGGCGTAATTCTGGGAAAAAAGAACCTCTCCCTTTTCCATCATATCGGCAATGACCAGCCCGCCGGCCAACGAAGCCGCCGTTTCGACTGAATCGGTTAGCCGCTGCCGGATCTCCGGCTTGATGACCAGACGATCGACGACAATTTCGATATTGTGCTTTTTGTTTTTCTCCAGCTTGATCTCTTCCGATAAATCGTAGATGCTGCCGTCGACGCGAACGCGGACATAGCCACTCTTTCGGGCGTCTTCAAATATTTTCTGATATTCCCCCTTGCGGGCACGGATGACAGGAGCGAGGATCTGCATCCGTGTGCCGGTCTCCTGCTCCATCAGCTGGTCAATGATCTGGTCGACCGTCTGCTGCTTGATTTCCTTGCCGCATTTGGGGCAGTGCGGGATGCCGATGCGCGCCCACAAAAGGCGCAGATAGTCGTAGATTTCCGTCACCGTACCGACGGTGGAGCGGGGATTCTTGCTCGTCGTCTTCTGATCGATGGAAATGGCGGGCGAAAGGCCCTCGATATAATCAACGTCGGGCTTTTCCATCTGCCCCAAAAACTGGCGTGCGTAAGACGACAGCGATTCGACGTACCGGCGCTGTCCCTCCGCATAGATGGTATCAAAGGCCAGCGAGCTCTTCCCCGACCCCGATATGCCGGTGATGACGGTCAGGGTATCCCGCTTGATTTGTACGTCGACATCCTTGAGGTTGTGCTCGCGAGCCCCTTTGACCAAAATGGTATCTATCATTGCCTGTTTCCTCCACGGTGGGTGTTTTTCTCTTTGGTTTCCTGCTCCTCCAGCTCGGCCCGCAGCTGCTTGATGCGGTCGCGCAGGATGGCGGCGTATTCAAACTCCAGCATTTTGGACGCTTCGCGCATTTCCCGTTCCAGCTTCTGTATCTCCGCCCTGCGTGCCGCGGCCGTCATCTTTTTACGGCTGTCGGCCGGCAGCTTGGCGCTGCTGTCCTGGGAGATCTCGATGATGTCGCGCACCCCTTTGAAAACCGTCTTGGGCACGATGCCATGCTCGACGTTGAAGGCGTGCTGGATTTCACGGCGGCGGTTGGTTTCGTCAATGGCCGCCTTCATGGACGGCGTAACGGTATCGGCGTACATGATAACCCGCCCCTCCGCATTGCGCGCCGCGCGGCCGATGGTCTGGATAAGAGAGGTCTGGCTGCGCAGGAAGCCTTCCTTGTCGGCGTCCAGAATGGCAACGAGGGAAACCTCGGGCAGGTCAAGCCCCTCGCGCAGCAGGTTGATGCCGACGAGAACCTGGAACTCGCCCAGGCGCAGGTCGCGCAAAAGCTGCATTCGTTCTATGGTGTCGATATCGTGGTGCATATACCGCACGCGGATGCCGCGCTCAGACAAAAAGGCGGTCAGGTCCTCCGCCATACGCTTGGTCAGCGTGGTGATGAGCACGCGCTCGTTTTTGCTTTCCCGCAGGCGGATTTCTGCCGTCAGGTCGTCGATCTGCCCTTCGATGGGACGCACCTCGATGACGGGATCGAGAAGCCCTGTCGGGCGGATAATCTGCTCGACAAGCTGGGAGGATCGCTCGCGCTCGTACTCGCCCGGCGTCGCGCTGACGTAGACGACCTGGTTGATCCGGCTTTGGAACTCGGGAAAGGTCAGCGGCCGGTTGTCAAAGGCGGACGGCAGGCGGAAGCCGTAGTCAACCAGCATTTCCTTGCGCGCGCGGTCGCCATGGTACATGGCGCGCACCTGCGGCAGCATGACGTGGGATTCGTCGATGAACAGCAGATAATCCTTGGGGAAGTAATCCATCAGCGTAAAGGGGGCGCTGCCCGGCTCGCGCCGCGCCAGAACGCGGGAATAGTTTTCAATGCCGCTGCAAAAGCCGATTTCGCGCAGCATTTCCATATCGTAGGTCGTCCGCTGGCGCAGGCGCTGCGCCTCCAGCAGCTTGCCGTTTTCGTTGAACCATTTGACGCGCGCTTCCATTTCCTGCTCGATGTCGACCAGCGCTTCCTCCAGCTTGTCCTTTGGGGTAACATAGTGGGAGGCGGGATAAATGGCGATATGGTTGACATACCGCTGCACCGCACCGGTGACAGGGTGGATTTCAGAAATGCGTTCGACTTCGTCGCCGAAAAACTCCACCCGCACGGCGTAAGCGTCGGTGTAGGCAGGGCGGATTTCCAGTGTGTCTCCACGGACGCGAAACCGGTTGCGGTCAAAATTGATGTCGTTGCGCTCATATTGGATTTCCACCAGCTTGCGGCAGACGGCGTCACGGTCATACTCCTGGCCGACGCGCAGCGACACCACCATTTTTGCATAATCAATGGGGTTGCCCAACGAATAGATACAGGATACGCTCGCTACGATGATGACGTCGCGCCGTTCAAACAGCGCCGATGTCGCCGAATGTCGCAGGCGATCCAGCTCCTCATTGACGTCGGAATCCTTTTCTATATAGGTATCGGTCGAAGGGATGTAAGCCTCCGGCTGATAATAATCATAATAGCTGACGAAAAACTCCACAGCGTTTTCCGGGAAGAACTCGCGGAACTCTGAGCACAGCTGGGCAGCCAGCGTCTTGTTGTGTGTCAGAACCAGCGTCGGCTTTTTGACCCGCTGGATGACATTGGCCATGACGAAGGTTTTGCCGGCGCCGGTAACGCCCAGCATGGTCTGCTCCTCCATGCCCAGCTCGACGCCTTTGACAAGCGCGTCGATGGCGGCAGGCTGCCCGCCAGCCGGCTTATAATCGCTGACAAGTTTAAAATCAGGCATATTTGTCCCTCCTTTGCTGTCGCACCATGCTCAGTATATCAGAACAGTTGTTCTAATGCAAGTCTTTTGTCTATTAGCAGTTTCCCGTTTTGAACCGCAATCTATACAGGGTGAAAGCGCCGGGATCAAAAACCCCGGCGCTAATGAAATACAAGGCTTGTTATGCGAAAATACCCGATTGCGCCATGGATACAGCATCATGGTCGGCGACGATGATGTGATCGATAAGAGCAATGCCCAGCTGCCCGACGGCGGCAGCGATGCGCCTGGTCGTGGCGATGTCCTGCTCAGAGGGCAAAGCGATGCCGCCGGGATGGTTATGCGCCAGCAAAATGCCGACGGCATTGCACCGCAGCGCCGTTTCCACCAGCTTGCGCAGGTTGACTTCCACAGCATTGACGCTGCCGCGATGCAGCAGCGTGGTGGACAATACCTTAGATTTACCGTCCAGGCAGGTTAAATAAACCATTTCCTCCTGAACGCCCAGATAGCGATCAATAAAATACTGGACGGTTTTTTCTGTGCTGTTCAAGCAGATATCCTGGCTTTTGTCCGCTGCGTAATACCGAGCTGCCGCCGGCAGCAGCTTGAGCAGAGTGGCTGCGTGGGCGCCAATGCCGTCTACCTCCAGCAGCTGATCATAAGGCGCGTCGATGACGGCGGCAAAGCTGCCGAAGGTATCGATCAGCCGATGCGCCAACGGGTTGACATCCCCCTGAGGAATGGCGTAAAAAAGCAGCAGCTCAAGGGCGTTGTGCGGGGGCAGGGTATCCATCCCTTCTGTCAAAAAACGCGATTTGACCCTTTCCCTGTGGTTTTTGTGTATGCTCACTTGTCCCCCGCCTTTCGCCATCCGCCTTAAAACCGCTTGGCCTCTTCCTCGCCTTTTATAACGCGCAGCGCGCCCTCGACAAGAGCGAGCATTTCGTTTTCCCCTGGAAAGAGTAAGACGGGCGCGACAAAGCCGACGCGATCCCCAATGGCTTTTGTCAGGCGCTTGCTGTATGCCAAGCCGCCTGTCAGGACAACGGCGTCGACCTTTCCGTTCAGCACGGCGGCGCAGGCACCGATTTCCTTGGACACCTGATAGGCCATGGCATCAAGCACAAGGCTGGCCTTTTCATCGCCGCCGTCAGCCATTTCCTCCGCCTTGCGGCCGTCATTGACGCCGAGGTAAGAATAAAAGCCGCCCTTTTTGACAAACATGTCATACAGCTCCTGGCGAGTATACCTGCCGCTAAAGCACATGTCGAGCACAGAAATGACAGGCAGACCTCCGGCGCGCTCGGGCGAAAAGGGGCCATTATCGACTAGGCAGTTGT
>CAJMOV010000165.1 GCA_905215125.1 uncultured bacterium
CTATGTATTTTGCACAGCTTTATGCCTTTTCTATTCTACCATAGAAGGCTGTCGGACGTCTCTTAAGATTTTCTTTAATTTGCAGGCAGGCATGTTGCTCTGTTTAGGCGATATGATATAATAGCGGCAGAGCTTGTATCCATACCAATAAAAAGGGGAAAACAAAATGTATCAGGTGAAAAATTTTACCGACAATGACGACGTCAAAACGCTGGCGGAACGGGGTCCTTTCTCCATTATCGAATATCAGCGCGATCTCAGCGTTACCCCGGCCTCGGCCATTAATGCGTACTATTGTGCGCAGATGAACGTACGCAAACGTCAGCTGGTTTGCGATATGAGCAAGTCCGGCGGCATTACCATCCAGGCCGGCGCCATGCAGTGGACGCTGGGCGATGTCAACGCCACGACAGGGGTCAGAGGGGTCGGAGATTTCTTCGGTAAGGCGGTCCGCGGCAAAGTGACGGGAGAATCGGCCATCAAACCGGAATACACCGGAAATGGACTGTTGGTGCTAGAGCCAACTTACAAGCACCTTATTCTGCTCGACGCCGCGGACTGGGGCGGCAGCGTCGTGCTGGACGACGGTTTATTTCTCGCCTGCGATTCCCGTTTGCAGCATAAGGCGGTCATGCGCTCCAACCTGTCGTCGGCGCTGGCCGGTGGCGAAGGGCTATTTAATCTCAGTCTCAACGGCAGCGGCGTTTTCTGTATCGAGGCCAACTGCCCGATGGAAGAGTTGATTGAAATCAATATGACCGACGACGTGCTGAAAATCGACGGCAACTATGCCATCGCCTGGAGCGCCGGCTTAAGCTTCACTGTCGAGCGTTCGGGCAAATCCCTTATCGGTTCAGCCGCATCGGGCGAAGGTCTGGTCAATGTTTACCGCGGCAGCGGCAGGGTGCTGATGATGCCCACAGCCAAAATGCCCAACGTGTAGGCTGTTTACATAATTGAGGGCGACAGGAAGCTCCTGTCGCCCTTTTGTCGTTTATTTCTGGCCAAAACGGACATTTCAGCCGCTTACTTCCCATTCGCTTGCCTATTTCTCCTTTTCGCCAAAAGCAGGGCCGTGACAACACATAGCAGCGTCCCCCCGCATAGCAGGATTCCCAGGGCCCTGTCCCCGCCTCCCAAGCTGTCCAGCAGGGGCTGCTGTAGGTAGTTGGCGGCGTTAAAGGCAATATGAAAGGCCATAGTGGTGCGCAGGCTGCCTGTTACCACGCGCAATGCCGTCAGCGCCAGACCCATGGCAAAAGCGTACAGAAACCACAAAAGCTGCCCATGTCCATAGGCAAAAAGCAGACATTGCAGCAGCACGGCGGCTCCCAGCGGCATAGTCTGGCGAAAGCCGCGCAGGATGATTCCCCGAAACAGAATTTCCTCGCTGATCGGCGCCAATATGCAAAGGGCCAGCACATCGACCACCAGCGTCGCCCCCTTTCCCATCGGAACGGCCTGGAGGTACTGTGCGACAAAGTCGTCGGACAGCGGCAGCAGCGAAACGCCGGCAGACAGGGCCAAATTGGCGGCCAGCCCCATGAGCAGGCACAGCACAACCGGCAGCGTCCCCGCCCGATGCGTCAGGTCGGGTTCCCGATAAAACGGGTGTCCCAGCTTTGCAGTCATCAAAGCGAGCACTGCCAGCAGAAAAAGGTGGGACAGTCCCAAAATCAGCGCGCGATTCGATGCTGCGGCGTCAGCCCCCAACAGGCTTTGAAAAGCCGTCAGAAAAAAGCTCTGTGATACCATCATCAGAAAAAAGGCAGCCAGCGCCTCCATTACAGCCTTTTGTTTATTCTGCATTTCAGTCTCTCCTCCAGAGGGCCGGCATCCAGGGGCACAAATTCCGCTTAGGCCTGTATTCGCATAGCGCAGCGATCAACTTCTATCATACCACAGAACCGCCGGCAAAAAAAGACGGCCGCTAGCACGGCCGTCTTTTTGATTATTCACGGATACAGCTCAATACAGATATCCTGCGCGCCTTCCCAAAGGGCTTTTTTGCCCAGGGCCTCCAGATGTTCGCGTCCTTCGGTAATCGTCAGAAAGTGATTTCCCGAAAGCTGACCTGACGTGCTGGCAAACATACATCGGCCGTAGGCCAGAATAAGCTCCATTTCGCTGACGCCGCCGGGATAAAATAGCATCTCGCCTGGCGCAGGGTGACTGGTATTATTCTCATAACCGAGAGCCGGGCGCGCGTCTCCATAAGGAATCCAAACCCCTTCGCCACTCCAACGCACATGGATGATTTTATTTTTGAGCGGCAGCATCTTCTTAAACACCGCACAGGTTTCAGGGGCCTTATCTTCCAGCAGGACGCCGGACATACGGTACCCGCCGGCAGTGATTTCCAGCCTGGTCATCCGTCGTCTCTTCTCTTAGGCGTTTTCGTACAACGGATAGGCCCTGCACAATTCGGTGACGCCGGCACGGATGGCGTCGGCCTTGCCCTCGAAGTCGACGGCCGCCCATTTGATAAACTGTGCAATCTTCTTCATTTCCGGCTCTTTGAAGCCGCGGGTCGTCGCTGCCGGGGTGCCTATGCGCACACCGCTTGTGACAAAGGGACTCTCCGGGTCGTTGGGGATTGCGTTTTTATTGAGGGTGATATACACCTCGTCCAAGCGGTTCTGCATATCCTTGCCGGTGACATGGAAGTTGCGCAGATCGACCAGCATGAGGTGGTTGTCGGTACCGCCGGACACCAGGCGGAAGCCCTCTTCCACCAAAGCTTCCGCCAGCGCCTTGGCATTCTTGACCACCTGCTCCTGATAGGCTTTGAACTCGGGCTTGAGCGCTTCGCCCAGGCAGACGGCCTTGGCCGCGATGATATGCTCAAGCGGGCCGCCCTGGGTGCCAGGGAAAATGGCCTTATCAATCTGCTTGGCAAGCTCGGCCTTGCAGAGGATCATACCGCCGCGGGGGCCGCGCAGCGTCTTATGGGTCGTGGTAGTGACGACGTCGGCATACGGTACAGGGCTCATGTGCAGACCGGCGGCAACCAGGCCGGCAATGTGCGCCATGTCGACGACCAGGTAAGCGCCGACGTCCTTTGCAATCTCGGCGAACTTGTCAAAGCGGATCTCACGGGGATAAGCGGAAGCGCCGGCGATAATCATTTTAGGCTTATTTTCCTTGGCCAGCTTCCAAACCTCGTCATAATCAATGGTCTCGGTCTGATCGTTTAAGCTGTACGGAACAATATGGTAATAGCTGCCCGAAATGTTAACCGGGCTGCCGTGGGTCAGGTGCCCGCCATGGGCCAGGTTGAGCCCGAGAACGGTGTCGCCCGGCTTAACCAGCGCAAAATAAACGGCGTTGTTGGCCGATGCGCCGCTGTGCGGCTGGACGTTGGCGTGATCGGCGCCGAAGAGCTTGCAGGCGCGGTCACGTGCCAGGTTTTCCACAACGTCGACACACTCGCAGCCGCCGTAATAGCGCTTGCCAGGGTAGCCTTCGGCATACTTGTTGGTCAAGCAGCTGCCCATCGCAGCCATAACTGCCGGGCTGACAAAGTTTTCAGAAGCAATCAGCTCGATATTGCGGCGTTGGCGGTCATATTCCATGCGCATGGCGTCGGCAACCTCGGGATCAAGCTGCTTAATATAATCCATATTTTCCTTGAGCATACGTTCTCTGAACCTCCTGTTTTCTGATATCCAGCTCTTTGGTTGTCATTATACTACCGATTTGCTTTTTTTTCAACTTATATGATATAATGAAGATGATTTTGGCAAAGCCCGTTTTTCTTAGATTTTAAGCACTATTTATAAAAAGAAGATTGGGGATTTGGTAATTATCATGAGAAAAAAGGAAAAGGCCGCACTGATTGTCGAACGGCTCAAGGCACAATATCCAGATAGCTGCTCATTGAATGCGGCAAAAGACTACGAATTATTATTTGCCACCCGCCTTTCCGCCCAATGCACCGATGCGCGCGTCAACATTGTGACACAAGTCCTCTTTTCCCGCTACCCAACCCTTGAAGCTTTGGCCGACGCGCCGCTGGATGACATCTGTGAAATTGTCAAGCCCTGCGGACTGTACAAAACCAAAGGCAAGGATATCAAAGAAGGGGCGATCATGCTGCTGGCGCGCTTCGGCGGCCGCGTGCCCGACACGATGGACGAGCTTTTGTCCCTGCCCGGCATTGGCCGCAAAACAGCCAACCTCATTCTGTCTGATATCTACGGGCAGCCGGCCATTGTCGCCGACACCCACTGCATCCGCATTTCGGGGCGTCTGGGGCTGACAAAGGAAACCGATCCGTATAAGGTGGAAATGGATCTCAAAAAAATTGTCGAACCGGCGGAACAGGCGTCGCTCTGTCACCGCTTTGTCCATTTTGGCCGTGATGTATGCAAAGCGCGAGGACCCAAATGCGGAGAATGTCCCCTGCAGGATTTATGCACGGCGGGGATAAAATAGCAGGAATAGCGCTTACAACGCTCCTATATGCGTCCTTCAGAACCGTGCAAAGGATTGTCCCGACCTCAAGAGGTTACACAAATCGACTAAATTAAAAAGGAACCGGATTCCCGGTTCCTTTTTTAAACTACGTCTGATAAGTAATTTTACTTATTGAAGTAGCGCTTCAGCAGACCTTCGAAGGCCTTGCCATGGCGGGCCTCGTCGCGGGCCATCTCGTGCACGGTGTCGTGGATGGCGTCGAGGTTGAGCTCCTTGGCCTTCTTGGCCAGCTCAAACTTGCCCATGGTGGCGCCGTTCTCGGCCTCGACGCGCATTTCCAGATTCTTTTTGGTGCTGTCAGTTACGACTTCGCCCAGCAGCTCGGCAAACTTGGCGGCGTGCTCGGCTTCCTCATAAGCGGCTTTCTCCCAATACAAGCCAATTTCAGGATAGCCTTCGCGGTGAGCGACGCGGGCCAT
>CAJMOV010000166.1 GCA_905215125.1 uncultured bacterium
GCCCCAGGCGGGGCGGCCGCTTCTCTATGTATCCAAAAAATTTCGCTTGCGGAACCCTGTGCCTGGAAAAGAGGGGGGATAAAACCAGATACTGTCAGGCCCCGGGCGGAATTCTCGGCTTATTACCTGATGACATTCCAGCTTGTTCGGACGGGCGGCCCCATGCCGGCCGCTTTGCCGCGCCTATTGCCGCAGCCCAGCCGTCCTGCTTGTCCGGTGCATCGGCATCTCTCCTTTCTTTGAGGTGTTGAAACTATCATACCAGCAGATTTTTGCCAAACTATGAATACATTGCTAACATTTCGTAGACATTAAAAAAGACACCGGCACACAGCCGGTGTCTTGTATAACCCTATTGGATGCCCAGGCTGGCGCGAAGCAGCGCCGTCGCCTGCTGGGGATACTTCTTGCTCAGGACGCCAAGAGACGCCATGATGTAATGCTCGTCATAGTAGATGCGCGCAGAGCCCGGCTTAGGGAAGAGCATCCTTCCACTGCCATTTGCATCGCGCAGCGCTTCCATCAGCTTTTGCCGCTCAGGCAGACGGGTCAGCGCGCCGCCGGTGGCGACAAGGGCTTTGATTTTGGTCAAATCCTTGCCCTCGGCATAGGTCTTGCGGCCGTGTGGGGTGTACATATAGCGCAGGTGGCCGCAGTGCCGTGCCAGCGCGGTGCCCGCCGCCTCGCCCGCAATGCGGTTGACCAGTGCGAACTCCTCCGGTGTTTTGGGGATGGCACGATAACCCTCGAGCACTTTGTCAATGTCAAGCCCGAGCTCGGCCTGCAATTTATCGTGGCCAATCATCTCAATGACGTTTTTGGCGTTGACATAACAGCCGAGATCCCCTTCCACTGTCCGCTTTGCAAAGGGTTCCGGCGCAATAAGGATGCTGGCAATCTCCTCGCTGCCCTCGGTGACCGAGTGAACGTCGGTCGTCGCGCCGCCGACGTCGAACACGACGACGTCGCCGATGTCGTCATAAAGCAGGCGCGCACATTCCATAACGGCGCCCGGCGTCGGGATGATGCTGCCGCTGACCATGTCGCGGACATGCTCCATGCCTGGCGCCGAAGTGATGTGCTCTTCAAATACCTGGTGGATGATGCGCCGCGTCGGCTCGATATTCAGCTCGTCCAGCTTGGGGTAGACATTCTCCGTGACATAGATTTTCTGCCCGACCTCGCCGAATATCAGCTCCATTTCCCGCTGGTTTTCCACGTTGCCGGCATAGATGACGGGCGCGCCTAGATGCGCGGCGGCGATCAGCTCGGCATTATAAATAGCGGTGTCGCGCTCGCCATAGTCGGTGCCGCCGGCGATGAGGATGAGATTGGGCCCGACCTCGCGGATGCGATCGATATCGCTGCGACGCAGCCTGCCCGCCGTCGTCATTTTCAGTATGCCTCCGGCGCCCAGCGCAGCTTCCCGTGCCGCCTTGACCGTCATATCGTGAATCAGGCCGTGTACCGTCATTTTCAGGCCGCCGGCCGCCGACGATGTAGCGAACATCTCGCCGTAGTCCACACTGTCGGTCCCCAGCGCCTTTGCCAGGGCGTCGGTCGCGCCGCGCAGCCCAATGCGCACATCCCCTTCCAGCACGGATGTCGGGGCCTGCCCCTGTCCTAAAAACCGGGGCGCGGACAGGTCAAAGGCGTTGACGACAGTTGTTGTCGAGCCAATTTCGGCGACAAGCAGGTCAATTTTCATAAATACCTCCTAAGATGGGGCAAAGGCCCGGGGCCGGCAGCCTTGCGCCGAACCACCGGGCCTTTTGTTGTATAGGCAGGGGGCTTATTTTTCGCTTTCGCCCCTTCTGCGGCGGCGCTCCCTGACAATAAAGGTTGCGTTGTGGATGCCCTTGGCGCCGCGGCCAAAGCCGGCGTCAGCGCCGGCCTTGACAGCCAGCTCCGGCGTGACCTGGGTGCCGCCGGCAATGAAGATGATCTTGTCGCGGATACCCATTTCGCGCGCCAGCTTGTCAATAGCGGCGATGTTTTTGTAATGGATGTCGTCATGGCTGATGATGACAGAGGCCATGACAACCTCGGCATTGGTTTCCACCGCCGCCTGAAGCAGCTTTTCAACGGGCACGGAGGTGCCGAGGTAATGCACCTTGATGCCGTACTTTTCAATGCCGCCGTGCTTGATGTCGATAATTTCGCGCAGGCCGACCGAGTGTTCATCCTGGCCGACAGTGCCGCAGACGACGGTCAGCGGGTGCGCTTCAATTTCGGCGCGGATTTCGTCGTCGCTCATGACATCCGGCTCGGGCGGGATGACCAGCTCGTCGACGTCAATGGCAAAGGGCACTTTGCCGCGCACTTCGATGCGGGTGCCTTCGGCCTTCTGCATGACCTCGCGGTGAATGACTTCACATTCCACCAAATTGAGCTTCTGGGCAATGGCCAGGGCGGCCGCTTCAGCCGCGCGGCGCTCAAGCGGCAGGAACATGGTCAGCACGACGATACCGTCGGCGCGCCATTCCATCTCTGGCATGACCTTTTTGCCGTCGAGGAACTCGCGCTTTTCCTCCAGACGGACGTTTACATTGTCCTCCTCGTCCAGCTCGTCGATATAGATGATCTTTTCGGGGCACTCAAAGGTGCAGCCGCCGATGAGGGAAGCGGGGTCATCCACCGCTTTTTCGTCGTACTGCACCACGTTGTTATACCCGTAGTGGGCGGTGACGGGGGCCATGTAGTCCCCTGCGCGGCGGAAGACGGTGCCGGCGCCGACGCCAGCCTTGCTGTCGCGGGCAATGCCGTCGCCGTTACGCTCAGGATAACAGCCGCTGTCGACAAAAAAGCCCTGTTCGACGGCGGAGAAATAACCGCCGGCCTCCAACATTTCCTCCATGAACAGCACGGCGCGCTCTTTCAGTTCGCGGGCCTTTTCGCGCAGGTAGCCGTCTTTCTTCAGCTCGACCATATCCATCAGGCCGTCCATGCCGGCGATGGCCTGCTTGGCCGTGTCGCACGCTTCGACGTTATAAATGTGCCAGGGCACGTTGCGGCCCTCGTCCGGAGTGATGGTCGACTGGATATCGGCACGGGTCAGCTTGCTGGTCAGCAGGTTGAGCACATGGGTGACGGTGGCTTCGCGGGTGGAGGATTCCATATACTTGGTATTCATCTGCGCGCGCATTTTGTATTCCGAAAACAGCTCGCGCAGCGCGACGGCGTAAGGCAGGTCGATGTGCAGGCAGGGCGCCGGCGGCGCCGTCGGGGGCACAGTCGACAGGGCGATATGATCCTTCTGGATGCCGACAGAATTGGAGAAACAGGCGTTGATCGCGTGCTGCACCATCAGCTCGGGCATGACCTTCCACGCTTCGCGGGCGGTGGCGTTGGCGTTGTGCGCGCCGTCGATCTGCAGCATGCCGGAATAGGCCAGGATCTTTTTGGATTCGCAGGCATCGACAAAGGATCGGATCATGTTGATGTTGCGATAAATGACGTTGTACTGCGGATCCTGGTGGACGCCGGCAACGCCTTCCTCGCAGAACATGACGGCAATGTCCGGGCCGGCGACGCCGGAGACGTAGGAGTGGTAGTTGATGGGGCGGCCAACCTCTTCCTCGATGAGATCGAGGGCGCGGCGCTGGGCGCGCACCTGCTTGCGGGTGATGGGCACGCCGCCCATGCCCTGCGGCGTGCCTTCAATCAGGCCGTCGTAATGGCTCTGCCCGGCGGTGCGGATGACCATGATGTGGTCGGCGCCGTGGTGGGCCGCCATCCGCATGCGGCGGATGTCGTCCTCAAAGCGGCCGGAGGCGATTTCTGTCGTGATGACCCAAGGGCCCTGCGGGTCGATATTGCCGAAGTATTTGGCCGACGGCAGAGGCACGCTTTCCCCCTTCATGGGCTCGGACATGTCCATATAATGGAAGCCGCCCATCTCCAGGTCAGGCGCCGGCTTTCTCCATTGCCAGGCGCGTTTTTTAGGGGTGTAATGCTCCAGGTCGTTTAGTATGGCTTCAATATCAATCTTCTTGTCGTTTTCCAGCTTGTAATCGCTCACTGCGGCACCTCCTCGAAGTACTTGGCAACCTCATCCCACTTTTCGCCGCGGGAGAGGCACAGGCCCGCTTCGCGGATGCTCATGCCGGTCTCCCTGGCCAGGCGATAGACCAGGTGGCCGGCGCCATGGGCGATGAGGTTCTTTTCAATGGCTGTGTCGACAATGGGCTTGACCTCAAGCGAAGAAAAGCCCATGCGCAGCAGCACCGAACGCTCGACAGAGGGGGAGGTGTATTCCCGGCCCATCTTGAGCAGCGGCTCGGTCAGCTGACCGGCCAGCTTCCAGAAATAGGCCTTGAGCTCCTCATCGCTCATGCTCGCGAGGTGCGCGCGGCGTTTCTCAAAATCGTCTGCACGCTTCATTTATTTGCTTGCCTCCTTGATGATTTCAATGGCTTTCAGGACGTAGTCGCGGCTTGTATTGGTCTCAGCCGCCAGGTAGTCCAAATCGGCGTCGCACAGCTTCTCCACGCCGCGGATCTGGCGCTTAATCAGGCTGCGGCGCATGTGATCCAGGTCGGAATCGCGGGCGCGGAGCAGCTCGGGCCGGGCCGGGAAGATGATGTTCTTGCCGGGGATCTCGTCCTTCGGGTCGCCGAAGATGAGCTCGACGCCGTTTTTGCGTGCAAAGGACAGCTGGGGCTGGATGTGCTTGCCGGCGCCGGTGTACTCGGTCTCCTGCGCGACGATGATCTGATCCTCATCCATCTCCTGCGCAAGCGAGAAAGCGGCAGCCAGGCTGGTGTTGCCGGCGGGGCCCTTTTCCATGCCCTCCAGGGTGGCGAGGGCTTCCGTGATGTAGAAAACCTCGCCCTGCTTGACGGTGACGTAGCAATCCATGTAAC
>CAJMOV010000167.1 GCA_905215125.1 uncultured bacterium
AGCGGGCATCAGGGCTTGCGGGGCTGTTCGTCGTCACAAACGGCGTTGGCGCGGTGAAGCGAGAACGGCTGAAGAAAACGGGGCTGGGGCGCTTTTTCGAGGGCAGCTTTATTTCGCAGGAGCTGGGGGCGCAGAAGCCGGCTAGAGCCTTTTTCGACAAAGTGTTTGAAGCGTTGGGGCCCGTCGACAGGAAAGACGTCGTCCTGCTGGGCGACAGCCTGACCAGTGATATGAAGGGGGCGCGGACGGCAGGGGTGACGGCCTGCTGGTTTTGCCCTGACGAATCCCGGCCCGATGCGCCGGGCGAGTATGATCTCCGCATTTCCCATCTGGAGCAGTTTATCGGCGTGCTGAAGGGGGAGAGGAAATGAACCGGCAGCTGGAGCAAATGATAGCGGACAGCGGCAGCATTGTTTTCTTTGGCGGCGCAGGCGTCAGTACCGAATCGGGCATCCCCGACTTCCGCAGCGTCGATGGGCTGTACAGCCAAAGCTATGACGTCCCGCCGGAGGTCATTTTGAGCCACAGCTTTTACAAACGCGATCCGGAGACCTTTTTCCGCTTCTACCGGGAAAAGATGCTGGTGCTGGACGCCCGTCCCAACGCCGCGCACATCCGCCTGGCCGAGCTGGAGAAGCAGGGGAAGCTGATGGCCGTCGTCACCCAAAACATCGACGGGCTGCACCAGGCGGCGGGCAGCCACAGCGTATTTGAGCTGCACGGCTCGATACACCGCAATTACTGCGAGCGCTGCCATGCCTTTTATGACGCGCAGGTCATCCGCGCGGGCAGCGGCGTGCCGAGGTGCCGCTGCGGCGGCATCATTAAGCCCGATGTCGTGTTGTACGAAGAGCCGCTCGATCAATCGGTCATTCAGGGGGCGGTGGAAGCCATCGCGCGGGCCGACATGCTTATCGTCGGGGGCACGTCCCTTGTCGTCTGGCCGGCCGCTGCCTTGGTCGATTATTATCGCGGCGATAAGCTGGTACTCATCAACCGCGAGCCGACGCGGGTCAGCGGAAGGGCAAACCTGGTTATAACAGACAGGATCGGCGCCGTTCTGGGGAGGGAAGAGATATGAAGATAGCTGTTGTGACCGATTTTATTTCCTCCCGCTGGAGCGGGGGCGAAACGGTGCAGCTGTGTATCTGCCCGCCGCAGGCCCAATATGCCGACCGCGGCTTTTTGTGGCGGCTCAGCACGGCCAGCGTCGAGTGTGAAAGCTCGGTTTTTACCCATCTGCCGGACTATAACCGTATTATCGCCCTGCTGGGGGGCCAGCTGAGCCTGGACATCGGAGGCAGGCTTGAGAAGCTGTCGCCCTGCACGCCGTTTTCCTTTGACGGCGGGGCGGCTGTAACCGGTTACGGCAGGGCGGTCGACTTCAACCTCATGCTGCGCAAAGGGATGTGCGAAGGGCAAATGCGCCCGCTGGAAAACGGGAGGATGGACTTCGGCCCCCGGAATGGCTGGGCCGGGACGGCCCATCTCATCTACGCCGCCGACCCTGTATCGGTCCGGTGGGAGGGCGGCGGCGCTGCGCTGGCGGCCGGCAGCCTTCTGCGCCTGGACGGTGCGGACAGGCTGACCGTCGAAGCCGCGCCCAAGGGCCGCGCCATGGCGGCCAGCGTTTGGTACAATCCATAATGAAAAAGGCCTTTGGGCCTTTTTTATTTGCCGAAACGGTTGATAAAGTCTCCTGCGGGCTCTGCCGCAGACGGCGAAATCCGTATAAGGCTGCCCGGCGTAAGAGGGGGCTTTGATGACCTCCGGCGCCGGGGATCATCGGTGCGGCGTCCATTTCCCTGCGTATTGCAAAGGCTTTTACGAAAAGCAAAAGAAGGGCGCAAGCCCGGCCCTATCCCGAAGCAAGAGCAAATGGAAGGGGAGAGAGATGCGGCAGGCCGGCTGACGTGCGAAAGACTGATGCAGCCGGAACAAAAGAAAAAGCCCCCTTTACAGCGGGCCTGCGATATATCGCCGACGCTTACATCCCCCTTGGTATCATCACCGCAACGGACAGCGTGGATGAGGTTACGGAAAAGGCATGGACGCCCCCGATAGCGGAATAAGATTGATTGTTGGTTCTTCCCCTCCGTAAAACTGCGCCTGCCCCACGGCTCAGGGACAGGCACCTTTTTTGTGTGCGGCAGGGCTGGAGGCCAGGGCTTTTTGTATCGTCCGGCGTATCTGGATCCGCCGGACGACGATGACAACGGCGATAAGCGCAGCGATTGCCGCCAGGATATGCCAGTCGGTCAGGTGAAAGACAAAAGGAATCCTGTCCGCGGAAGGGATGACGTTGGGCAGAGGAAGGGTAATAGAAGGGTCGGCCGGCAGGGCGGCGTTGCCCGGATCGCTCAGGCAAATCCAGCCGCGGTACAGGGGGGAAGGCAAATGAAGCCGGGAAGAAAAAGGAAACCACAGCCGGCCTGCGCTGTCGCGGTAGAATTGGGTGTATTCCTCCTCTGGGCTGCGGCTGGCCAGCAGGTCGCTGCGGCCAATCCTGTGAACGACTTCGCCTGAGCCGGGATAGGAATAGAGACAGGCCCACATCTGCTTATCGAAAGCACGGTTGAAATCAAGGGGATCCTCGCCTATCGCCTCGCCAAAGGTGAGGAAGGAATCGCCATACTGCTGTACAAAGGAAACGGAGTCGGGCAGGGCGTAGGTCTCCGACACCCTGAACCAGCCGAGACGCTCGCCGCTGTCGCCGACAGCCAGCGTCCAATGCGGCCCGTAAAGATAACGCCCTGTGAAAACGACGCCGTTTTTGACATAGCCCCACGCATCTTCCGCGCCGGGGTATTCATAAAAAAGCAGCGTAGCCCTGTTCGCCGTTGGTAACATGCTGGCGGGGCAGATAGGTTATATCCTCCTCATAAAAGAAGCGTTCTTCTTCCGACGGCAGGGCGCGCGGGGCGAAGAGCCCCAGAATGGCATGATGGGATCCGAGCAGAGCGCAGAGCAGGAGCGTAACGCAGAAAAGGGAAAACAGGTGCGGCAGGATCACCTTGCGCATCATGAAAGCCTCCTTTTTTCAAATAGCCTGTCGGGAATGACCGCTTGCCCGAAGTATATCACGGGCTTAATAATAGGCGGCGCCGCTCAGCATCGCGTAGATCAAAAGCGTGGCGCAGAAAAGGGAAAACAGACGGGAAGCAATGATCCTGAGAACGTTTGTCATAGCAGGGACCTCCTTCATGATATTAAAATGCAGTTTTAACCGCCGGAAGGGCGCGTTACGGCGCCTTTCTGGCGGCGAACAGCTTGCGGACGAGCAGCCAGGTGCCGGCTGCCAGAGCGATGATGAGCACGACGGTCAGGTCGGATGGGCGGAATACATGGGGGATGCGCTCGGCTGCGGGGATGAGCTCAACGCCATCCTCCACCGTGCCATCTTCCTTTAGGAGGGCGCAATCGGACAAAGGGAGCCAGGCATAGGGGTCCGAGGGATCATCGCTTTCAACGGCGCACCATTCCGTGCCGTCTGGCGCAGTATAGATCCACGGGCAGTAAAATGTCAGGCCGTTGGCAGCGTTGTCATATTTGTCCTGCATTTCGGGCGTGAACCACAGCGTGACGTACCCTTCCACACCGTTTGTGATATAGTCGCGGGCTTCCAGGCGGCAGTCGGAGCTGTGGGAGAGATAAAAATCGTCAGTCGTCGGCGGAGTAAGAATCAGATCGGCGGAAACGGCTGTCGTCAGCAGCAGGCAGGCGGTAAGGAGAAGAGAAAAAGCGCGCAGATACCTCATGGTCAGACCTCCTAATCATGGTAATCCATAAGCTGGTTGATGACTAAACCGAGGAAAAAGGACAGGACGTTGCATAGCAGGGAAAAGAGGCAAGGGCGGCGGATCTGCCGGCCATAACGGCGGTAATGCCACCCTTCAATAGCAACAGCTAAGCCTTCCCACACGGCGACGGCGCAGGGGCGCCGGATAAGCAGATACATCAGTACGACGACAGGATTCGTCAGGATGTTGACCAGCGCGCACAGCAGGAGATCGCGGCGGCGCAGCCCCCACAGCAGGGCAAAGCCCAGCTCGATGGCAAGGGTGAGAAGCAGTGAGAGGGACAGGGAGGTCAGCATGGAGGCCGTCCCTTCGTCTGCCCGGCAAGCAGAAGGGGCAGGGAAATCAGCGCGCCCAGCGCATACGCCGTGTTGCCCAGCGCCGACGGGGAGAAGCCAATAAAGAAGGGCAGAAAGCCGGTAAACAAGGCAAAGGTCAAAAGGCCGAAGGAAAAGCCGCGCGCGCCGGGCAGCAGCCGCGCTGCGGCGCTGAGGGTCATCGGCATGGTGGCGTTGAGCAGAAAGACGGCAGCCAGCCCGGGGAGGGGCACATCGGCAAAGACAAAAAGAAGGGCGGCGGCTGCCAGCGTAACCGCGGCGGCGCGTTTTGTACCAAAACGGTCGGCCAGCAGTCCTCCGCACGCTTTACCCAGTGCGACGGCCAGAGTGAATTGCAAGGCCAGACTGCCCTTCCACGGGAAATCAAACCACGTCCCCAGGGCGGAACGCAGCGCGACGACGAGAAACAGGCACAGAAGGGCCGCCGGCACGCCGGGCAGCCGCGCTTCATACAGCGAAGGCGGGGCATTTTCCGGCCCGCGGCAAAGCAGGAGGATTGCGGCGGCGGAAAGGTAGAGGACCCAGCATACGGCAGCGGGGGACAGGCCGTGCTGCGCGCCCAGGCCGCCCAGAAAAAGGCCCAGCGCGCCGGGGGAAACGAACAGGCCGAGCGGCGCGCTTTTTTCATGGCTGTTCAGCGTATCCAGGCCGCCGCCGATGTGAAAAAGGGCGTTGCCGATGCCGGCGCATACCGCCGCGGCGACAG
>CAJMOV010000168.1 GCA_905215125.1 uncultured bacterium
CAAGACCTTTGATGCCGAGGGGTATGACCAGAGCCTGTCGACCGCTTTTTTTGATTTCCAGGTCAATTCCGCCCAGATGGTCAGTGAGCTGGACGATTATTATCCCAGCGACGAAAACAACAGCTTTCTCGTCGTCAACATCACGATCGACAACACTTTTGCGGATGACAGCAGCATCCCGATGTTTGACACCGATTTTGTCCTGTCCTGGCCGGCGCTGGAAGACCAGAGCATCTTCTGTGAAGACAGCTTTGCAACCGACCAGCTGCCTGAGGAATATGAGATTTTCAAAGGAGAAAGCCGCACCGGCAACCTGATTTTCGTGGTGCCCAGCTCACAAACCAGCTTTACGCTTGAGTACCTGGAGATCTATGAGGACGAGTTTGAAGGGAACACCTATAAAATCACCTTCGACGCCGTTTCGGACTCCCCCACGGCCGAATAAGCCAGATAACGTCAGGAAAGTCGAGCGTTTGCGCTCGACTTCCTTTTTGATTTATGGTAAAATACAGAAAAAACCTATCAGGGAAAGGTGCTGGACTTATGCTGGACACCATTTTTAACAGGAGAAGCATCCGCAGGTATCAGGACAGGCCGGTTGAGGACGATAAGCTGCGCAGCATCCTGCGCGCCGCCATGTACGCCCCTTCGGCTGGGGACCGCCGGCCATGGCATTTCATCGTGGTGAAGGATCGCGGCATGATAGAGCAGTTTATGCAGCTGCAGCCCTATTCCAAGATGCTCGCGCAGGCGCCTGTCCTCATCGTTGTCTGCGGCGACCAGGGCCGCGAGATTGCGCCGGGGTATTTTATGGAGGACTGCGCAGCCGCCGTACAGAATTTGCTGCTCGCCGCGTATGAGCTGGGCCTGGGTGCCTGCTGGCTGGGCATTGCGCCGGTGCGTGAGCGCATGGAGCCAATAGGCAGGCTGTTTGGGCTGCCGGAAAATATCGTCGCCTTCTGTGGCGTTGCCGTCGGTTATCCCGACGAGACGCGCCAGGTGCCCGAACGCTTTGAAGAAGGGCGTATTCACCAGGACCGCTGGTGAGTATGGCGAAGTTCAGAAAGAGCAGGCTGTTCCGCGTCGCCCATGAAATGGTCCGCCGTTTTTTTGACGACGGCGTCTCCCAGTCGGCGGCCGAGCTGGCATACTATCTGCTGTTTTCGCTGTTTCCCCTGCTCATTTTTCTCAATTCGCTCATTGGTATGCTGCAAATTGACGTGCATGAGCTGATGCGGGATCTGGGGGTCATCCTGCCGCAGCAGATTCTTGCCATCATCACCGACTATGTCGAATATGTTTCGTCCCTCCAGGCGCAGACGCTGGCTTACGCCGGCCTGGTGCTGGGTATCTGGTCGATGTCCCGGTCCATCAATTCCATGCTGCGCTCGGTAGCGCAGGCCTATAGGGTCGAGCTAAAGGGCTTGCTGTCGCGCGCCCTGCCCTTTATCATGGCGCTGCTGCTCATGGTATCGGTCATCGTTTTGCTCATCCTGCTGCTGATAAGCAAAACGCTGCTGGCCACGGTGTCGCGGTATTTCCATCTGCCCATCGCCCTGGTCGCGCTGTGGAACCTGCTCAAGTTCATTGCGCTGCCTGCTTTCATTTTCTTCGTGCTGACGGGGTTTTACTATATTGCTTCGCAGCGCAGGCACCGCATTGTGCAGGCCATGCCCGGCGCGCTTTTCTGCTGCGTTATCTGGACGATCTTTTCAGCCGGGTTTTCCTACTATGTGGCAAACTTCGGCCGTTACTCTATCCTGTACGGCTCGCTGGGCGCCATTATCATTCTGATGCTGTGGCTGTATGCCACAGGCCTGATGTTCATCTTGGGCGGAGAGCTGAATCACACCCTCATTGAACAGAGAAACAGTAAAGGGGAATTGTAAATCATGCAGAGAAATATCACTGTCGCCGTCCCGTTCATGAATGATAAGCGGGAAAAAGCCATTGTACAGGCTGCGGAAAAGCTGGGCTTTGCCGTTCGCATCATCCCGGAAGGGGAGAAGGTGCAGCCGCAGGATGTAAAAGACAGCGAAATTATATTCGGCATGGTGCCGCGCGGCGTGCTCAAGGGCGCCGTCAGCCTCAAATGGATGCAGTGCTCCTTTGCCGGGGTAGACGCTTACTGTGATCGCAGCCTGTATGCCGCGCCCGTGATGCTGACCAATGCGTCAGGCGCTTACGGCATAACCATTTCCGAGCATATGGTGGCTGTGCTGCTTATGCTGATGCGCCGTATGCCGGAATACCATGAAATGCAGAAAAGACGTGAATGGTACTGCGTCGGGGAAATCAAGTCCATTATGAACAGCGTCATCACCGTTGTCGGCATTGGAGATATTGGATCCAACTTTGCAAAAAGGGTGAAGGCCATGGGCGCTGTGGTCCGCGGCGTGCGCCGCAGCCAGGGACAGAAGCCCGATTTTGTCGACGCAGCTTACACCGTCGAGCACCTGGATGAGGCCATTGACGGCGCAGATGTCGTCGCCCTGTGCCTGCCGGGGACGCAGGAGACGCGGAGAATTTTTGACCGGGCCCGCCTGATGAAGCTGAAAGAAGGGGCCATTCTGCTCAACGTCGGCCGCGGCAGCGCCGTCGATCTCACGGCGCTGGACGAGCTGCTGCGCAGCGGGAGACTGGGCGGTGCCGCCATCGATGTTGCCGATCCCGAACCGCTGCCGGCGGACCATCCGCTGTGGTCTGCGCCCCATGCTCTCATTACCCCGCATATATCAGGCAACACTTCTTTGCCTCTGACGTGTGATATCATTGTTGATATCTTTCTTGACAACCTGACCCGGTATGTGGCTGGTAAGCCCCTTGCCCACACAGTCGACATCGACAGGGGCTATTAAAGCGCGGGGAGACCTTGCGACAGCCGGCCCAATGGGCTTTTGAGAAGAAGCAGAGGAGCAGGTGGCATGCAAGGGATCGTTCACACAGTCGTTTTCTATTTTAAAAACAGGCCGGTATTGCAGACGCATCACCGGCCTGTCTGTATATAGCCTTTAAAGCGGGCAAGCTGCCAGCCGCGCCAATATCCACGCAGCGGATCTCTGCTATTTGCCGCATATGCTTAGCCTCGCATCCTTTTCATGCACTGCAATTTTCTCGATGAATAGGTGCAGCGACTCTTGCGTGAGTCCCCTGAATATCCGATGTAGCGTGTAGTCTTGGAAATGCGGGCTTTGATGCTTTTCCCCCTCCTGGCGCGCTCGTCGTTTTGTGATATAGATACAGCCTCGAAGCAGGAATGCTTCGAGGCTGGGAAATGTGGACATGTCCACTCCGATTTCAGAAATGACGTCGGCGGCAAAGGGCTGGATATCCGCCGCCGCCGTGACAAGTCGAGCAAAGGAAGGCATTTCTCAGCCGTAGCTAAAAGCAGCGGCTTACATGGCGTTTGGCGAGAAAGCCGGAAGCATCCATAATTTTCTCCTCTGGGCTTCAGAATCCAGCCGTGATTGCGGAGACCGGCCTTACTGAATACCTATGAGAGCGCACCGTCAATCCGTCTTGCAGTGTAGCGCAGCCCTTAGAGAGGGGCTTTAAGGGCAGCTGCTCTTAATGTAGGGGTATGGGAAAGGGCATTAGAAGCAGCCCAGGAATTTCATGACCATGGAAACAATGATGGTGCTGATGGCCATAGACAAAACATTCGCGTTTGTGCCATGCACGCCTTCCGGCATACGCTGTGCAAAGAAATCCGCAAATGGCGCGCCAATGATGCCGCCCAGTGCGCCGGCAAACAGCGCCACCGGAATGGTCCCGCCGAACATTAGAACGCAGCCAGGGCCGACCGCGACGACCGGGACATAGGTGGCATACCAGCCGCCGTTTTCAAACCTTGGCGCGTAAAGGAACACACCAACAGCAGCGCCGACAAACTGCGACAGCAGGATTGCGGGAAGAATCGTCCCTCCGTTTCCGTATACCGGTAATGCTGCGCACAGCGCCCAGTCGATCACGACGCCAACGAGTAAAAAGATGGACGCAACCTCATTGCCGTAAAACTGCGCTTCGGAAAACTCGGCAAAGCATCTTCTGACAAACCAGGAGGTTGAATAGACATCCTCATCCGGCTTTGGCTGGCGGCGGTGCGGTTTAACCGGAACCTTTTTTATCCAGGGCAATACCTTGCAGATGAAGCAGATTGCAATGCCTGTGATGGCCATGGTCAAAACGTTTGCCACCACACCGGGGACGCCGATGGGACCGACGATATAGGTGCTGAGCCAGGTGGCTACCGGCGGGCATAGCAGGCCGCCGAGGATTGAGCTGGTAAGCAGCGCGGGAACGCTGGGCCCGTAAAGCAGCATGACGGACGGCGGAGCGCCGACGATGCTGATAAATGTAGCGATCCATGTTGTTTCAGGCAGATCAAATAGGTTGATGTAGCGATAGACAAAGATGGCCAGGCCGACTGACAAGACCTGAGCTGCGAGCACCCACGGGAACAGGTTGCTGCTGCCATAGCAGATATCAAAGCCCGCAAGCCTGGAGTTTTTCTTGGCCAGGATCCAAGCGATAAAGCCGCCGGCGATTATGCCGATACCGGCGAAGATACTGGCGTAAAATTGCGGCTCGGTAAAGTTCATAAGCAGCCATTGGACCTGCTTGAATACATTGTCCTGAATTCCGTCGATGATGCTGTTATAGCTCAGCGACTCGGTGCTGCCGCCAATCGCGTTGAGCCCAAAGTAAAATGCAAAGCCGATTGCAATCACAATAATCAAGCCGAGCACAGAGCCGGTTGCACAGACGAAAGGAACATTCGAAACGCACGATTTCGACAATTTCAGACTGCATGTCTACC
>CAJMOV010000169.1 GCA_905215125.1 uncultured bacterium
TCCTTTTCCGCCTCGCCCGCCATCTGCATGTCCGCGCTGCCGCCCGTATGCCGGCCAAACAGGTAAATATTCCCCAGCTGCGGCGCCACCGTGCTGACGACGACAAGAAGCAGCGCCACGCAAGCCGCCAGGGCCGAGTACCGGGCAAGGCGCTGCCTGGCCGCGGCGCGCCGCGCGGGCTTTTCCTGCGCAACCGCGCGCATAATGCCGCTGTGCAGCCCCTCTGGCGGAGAGATACGCATCCGCCGCGTACCGTAAACGACGGTCTTCAGATTGTCAAACCTTTTGTGGCACGCATCACAATTTTCAATGTGCCGCAGCAGATCGGAAACCTCGTTGACCGACAATTCGCCGTCAAGGTACAGGTTCATTTTTTCGATATAATCCTGGCAATTTTGGCAATTATTCATTCCGCGAGACCCCCATTGCTTGTTTGGACGAGGAAATTCGGGAATGGTTCCCTTTTCCCTCCAAAAAAGCGCACAGCCTGTCCCGTGCGCGTGACAGGCGCGACTTGACAGTGCCCGGCTCCAGCGACAGCACCCTGCCTATTTCGTCATAAGTCAGCCCGCCGATATCGCGCAGGACGATGATTTCCCGCATATGGGGCGGCAGGGCGTTGATGCCGTCGCAGATGGCCTGCTGAAGCTCAATGCGCTCCATCTCGCTTTCCGGGTTATAGCGTAAATCGGAAATCTCACGGGTGAAGCCCTCCTCGTCTTCCTCGTCGAGAGACGTCTCGCTCAGCTGCCCCCGCTTTCGCAAAAAGTCCATATTTGTGTTGACGACGATGCGGTACAGCCAGGTGGAAAAGCGGCTTCCCTCCTGAAACTGCGGCAGAAAGCGGTAAACGCGCAGAAAAACGTCCTGCGTGACGTCCATGGCATCAAACTCATTGCCTGTGTACCGCAGGGACATGTGATAAATTTTCTTTTCATAGGCGGTCACAAGTTCTTCAAAGGCCCTGTGATCGCCCGCCCGGGCGCGCCGGACGACGCTTTGCTCGTCTGTCATGCTTTCACCTGCAATCTGGCGTTTTTCATCTCCTGGCATATCTCTTCCAGCTGGCGGAGGGTGACTACCCCGGCCACCCTCGTCTTATAAGGCTTTGCTCCGCACAGCCGGCCGAGATACCACAGCGCGTGCTTGCGCATTTCCGGCATGCCGCGGCCTTCCCCCTTTTCCTCGCAGACCAGGCGGGCATGCCGCAGCAGCAGGTCGATGTGCTGCTGCGCCGTCAGGACGGGAGGATTCTCCCCGCACGCCAGCGCCTGGCACTGGGCGAAAATCATGGGGTTTCCCTGCGCACCGCGCGCTATCATAGCAGCGTCAGCCCCCGTCTGCCGCAGGATCTCCAGGCAGCTCTCCGCTGAGCTCATGTCCCCGCTGGCGATGACGGGAACGGACACGGCCGCTTTGACGGCGGCGATGATCCCACGGTCGCTCTGCCCTGTATACATCTGCATCCGGGTACGGCCGTGCACGCACAGGAAGTCGACCCCGCTCTGTTCAGCCATACGGGCAAACTCAACGGCATTGACGCTGCTTTCGTCCCACCCCGCGCGGAACTTGACCGAAAGGGGGCACGATACGGCACGGCGCACCGCCGCAATAACGCGGGCTGCAAGCTCCGGCCGGCGCATCAGGGCGCTGCCCTCGCCGTTGTCGGTGATCTTGGGCATGGGGCAGCCCATATTGATGTCAATGCCGTCCGCACCCGAAAGCGCAAGGGCCAGGCGCGCGCCTTCGGCCATCACGTCGGGTTCGCTGCCAAAAATCTGCGCAAGCACCGGCCGCTGATTTTCTTTGACGGTCAGCAGGGTAGCTGTTTTCTTATCCCCGTAAGTCAGCGCCTTGGCGCTGACCATTTCAGTATAGCACAGCCCCGCCCCCTGCTCCATACAGACGGTGCGGAAAGCCGAATCGGTCACCCCTGCCATAGGCGCCAGGAAAAAAGGGGCTTTGGCGACCAGCGCGCCGCACAGCTTCACGAGAGCTCCTCCGGCGACAGCATATTGTCGCCCAGAACACGGGTCGCCAGGTCTTCAAAATATTCGACCGACGCGCGGCCTTCATAATTAGCAATCCCGTGCTTTTCGGCAAGCTCGGGCGTATAATCAGATAGGGGGATGATGGCAAAGTTTCTGCCCGTTCCCTCATAGTGGGTCACAAGGGGGACGATCCCTGCCTTCTCAAAGGAAAACCCGTCCTGCCCGGGGGTAAAAACCAGCTCGCACCAGAGCATCCCACCCAGCATGGTATCCATTTTATGCTGACCCGATACAAGGTTGCCCAGCGAATAGACGCACAGCGTCTGCCCGCCGTCCGCCCTTTCCAGCATGGTCATGGGCTGCAGCACATGCGGGTGATGCCCAATGATGATGTCGGCCCCCCAGTCGGCCACCTTCTGTCCCAGCGCCTTCTGGTCGTCTGACGGGGTCAGCTGGTATTCGTTGCCCCAATGCAGCGACACGATGAGCACATCGCACTTGGGCCGAAGGGCGGCCATGTCGCTTTCGATTTTTTCCTCGTCGATGAGGGAAACGAGCCAGGGCTTGTCCTGTGGCAGCGGGATACCGTTTGTCCCGTAGGTATAGGAGAGGAAACCGAATGTGATCCCCTGTTTTTCCAAAATGACCTGGGCGCTTGCCTCCTCCTCGCTGGAATAACAGCCGAGAACGGCGTCAAACCCCTGAGCCCTGAGCGCTTCAAGCGACGTCAAAAGGCCTTCTTGCCCCTTGTCCAAGGCATGGTTGGTCGCGTGATTGACGACGTTGAAGCCACTCTGCTTAAGCCCCTGCGCAAGGTCGGTCGGCGCGCTGAGGGACGGATAGGCCCCCACTTCCCCGGCCAGGGGGACCTCCTGATTGATAAAGGCGATATCGGTCCCTGCAATCAGCTTTGCAATATTGGCATAAAGCGATGTATAATCAAAGGTGCCATCCTGCTGCTTCTGGTCGTTGGAGACGGTGTTGTGCAGCAGGTTGTCGCCGACGGCGGCAATACGGATGCGGATGGGCTCAGGCTCTGGCTCGGGTTCTGGCTCGTCCTGGGCGGGCTGGTTCTCTGTGTCCGCAGCGTCAGTCCCTTCACCTGCCTGCCCCGCCGGGACATCGGCGACCTGCTGGCATCCAGCTGGCGCCAGGGCCAGCAGGAAAAGGGCCAGCAGCAGACAAAATACACGTTTCATGGCGGCAAAATCCCCTTTCTTTTTCTCCCTTTCTTATTCTACCAAAAATATTCGCGCTTTTCCAGTATAGAAAGCCTGCCAAAGGCGGGGATATTAACAAAAAATTTTGTTTTGTTTCATCCGCATTTCATATTTCCGGGCGAAAATAAACTCATCAAAGAAAAAATGAAAACATAAGGAGGAGCCATTATGTTTAACCGCGATAAAAATCAAGACGCAAGCCTGTACGATCCCGTATTTGCCCCCCAGCCCCATAAGCGGGGCGGCGGCCTGAAAAAAGTGGCCAAAGCCGTCACCGCGCTGGCCCTTGTCGCCTGCGTATCGGTCGGATCGGTTGTCGGATACAATTATTTCTTCCCCGCGCAGACCCCGACGCAGTCCGGCGTCGGCAACAACGCCACAGCCAGCCAGACAGTCTACCTGCCCACCTACAGCGCCGACGCCATGACGGCACCGGAAATCTTCCAAAAGGTCGTGCCCTCTGCCGTTTCCATCACGACGACCATTCAAAGCTATGGCCAGGTGGGGACGGGTACCGGCACCGGCATCATCATGAGCGAGGATGGGTATATCATCACCAACAATCATGTCATTGACGGCGCGAGCGCCATTCAGGTGACGACCAACGACGGCCAAGTATACGACGCCGAAGTGGTCGGCACGGATGAAAATACCGATATCGCCGTCATCAAGGTTGAAGCCACCGGCCTGACGGCCGCCGAATTCGGCGATTCCTCCTCCCTGGTCACGGGCGAGCCGGCCTACGCTATCGGCAACCCGCTGGGTATTCAATTCGCTGAGACCATGACAGGCGGCATGATTTCCGCCCCCAGCCGTGAAGTGACCATTGACAAATACGTCATGAACCTCATCCAGGTCGACGCCGCCATCAATCCCGGTAATTCGGGCGGTCCGCTGGTCAACAGCCAGGGCCAGGTTGTCGGCGTTGTCAACGCCAAGATTATGACGAGCAACTCCAATGACGTGGAAGGCATCGGCTTTGCCATCCCCATTGAGACGGCGCTCACCGTCGCCAATGATCTTATCGAATACGGCTATGTTACCAACCGGCCTACCCTTGGCGTCTCTGTCCAGAGCCTCAGCCAGCAGGAGGCCCTGCTTTACCGCATGGAGCCCGGCGTCACCGTTGTGGAGGTCACCCCCGGCGGCGGCGCAGAAAAGGCCGGCGTGCAGGTTGGCGACAAGATCGTCGCTTTCAACGGCGTCGAGGTTGAAACCTTCTCCGAGCTCAATTACGAGAAGGACAAATGCAAGCCGGGCGACACTGTCACCCTCACCGTCGAGCGCGAGGGAAGCCGCCTGGATCTCCAGGTCGAGCTTGGATCCTCTTCCGGCAGCTAAAAGGCAGCTAGCAGCGCTTGATTTTGCGCCCCGTCCCCCTTTGGGGGAACGGGGCGTTTTTCGGCGCTTTTCCGGTCTGCCGAAAATGCAAAAAATGTTCATAAAATGCAGCAGGAATATTCAAGAAACGTTCACAGAACGTCCACACATTCCCCCCGCCCCTGTGGTATTATAATTTCGGAAAGTACCTCTCTTATCCCCCCAACCCCCTCTTAAAGACAGAACGCGAAAGGGCACCCCTTTACCCCACTGGTCCCTTTTC
>CAJMOV010000170.1 GCA_905215125.1 uncultured bacterium
ACCCAAGCTGTTGCTTCCATACCTGCCAATAAAAGCTGTTTTTATTATGCAAATTCTCTATAAATAGTTTGGCTAAATCGTGCAATTCCCTGATTTTTTTGCTTTCTAGGCTTTTTTGCTTGACAATTTATTGACATTCTTGGCCTTTATGCTATAATAACACTTGTCGACAGTATACCGTAGACAATATTCTGTCTACCGTCTATATAGGAGTAGCACTATGACAAAAACCATACGCTTCCGCCATGAAGGCGGCATTTTTTACGGCCTGGTTGACGGCGGCCTTGTGCAGCCCCTCCGGGGGGATTGCCCAGAGCGCTTTACCCCTGCCGGCACGCCCCTTGCCCTGGATGGGCTTGAACTGCTTCCCCCCTGCACGCCCAGCAAAATCATCGGCACCGGACTCAACTACCGCGACGTCGCCCTGCGCCCGGACGAAAGCCTGCCGGACAAGCCAAAGCTCTTCCTCAAGCCCCCGACAGCCCTTATCCTGTCAGGGCAGGATGTCGTCCAGCCCCCCATGGTCAAAGAGCTGTCATGCGAAGTGGAGCTGGGCATCGTCATCGGCAGGCAGGGCAAGTGCATCCGGCAGGAGGATGCGCTGGACTATGTGTGGGGCTACCTGGTTGCCAACGATATGACGGCCAGCGATTTGCAGCGTGAGGATACGCTGTGGGGCCGGGCCAAATCCTTTGACACCTTCCTGCCCGTTTCGTGCGAAATTGTCTCAGGCGTCGACCCGGGCACGCTGACGCTGCGCAGCGCCATCAACGGCCAGCCGGCCCAGCGCGGCAACACCCGGGACATGATTTGCGGCGCGGCCTGGCTCATCTCTTACATATCCCACGTCATGACCCTGGCGCCGGGCGACCTGATCATCACCGGCACGCCCAGCGGATACGGCAAGCGCGTCCGCGCGGGCGATCATATGGTCATGGAAATCGACGGCATCGGGCGACTGGAAAACCGCGTCGTCCCCTTTGAGGGCGAGTATTTTTTCTAAAGCGCCTACCCGAATCATACCTATTTAATAAACATTTGCCGTCCGGCGCGTTTTGCGCGGCCCGGAGGCAATGGTATAAAGATTGGACTGCAAACTGCGGCCCGTTAAGAGACAAAAGGAGTGTATGCCCATGAAAATCCTCGTTGCAAACCCCAACAGCAGCGAAATCTGCACCGATGTCATCAAAAAGTCGGCCCGCAGAAAGGTGACGGATCCCAATACCGAGCTGGTTTTCCTCACCAACCCCAAAGGCACAAAAAACATCGACTGCGGCTTTGCCGACTACCAGTCGGTCTGGAGCTTCATCCGCGCCATCATGCAGAAGGTTGATGAAATCCACCCAGACGCCGTTGTGCTGGCCGGCTTCGGCAATGTCGGCGTTTTCGCCCTCAAGGAAGCGCTTGACATCCCTGTGCTCAGCATCTCCGAAACGACACAGACCCTTGCCTGTCTGATGGGCCACAAGTACACTGTACTGACCATGATCAAGCAGTTCATCCCTTATCAGGAGGATCTGGTCCGCCTGTACCGTCTGCAGGATAAGTGCGCTTCCGTCCGGGGCATCAACATGAATGTCGAACGCGCCTGCAGCGAACGTGAGGAAACCCTCAGACAGCTCAAGGAGGAAATCCTCAAAATCGTCGAAGAAGACGGCGCTGAGGTCGTCGTGCTCGGCTGCGCCGGGCTGTGCGGATATGACGAAGATCTGCAGGCTTTGGTCGGCCTGCCGGTGCTCGACCCCGTAACTGTCACCGTCAAGGTTGCAGAAATGTATGTCCAGACCGGCCTGTGCCACAGCAAAAAACGCAAATTTGCCAAACCCCCGCAGGACTTTGAGGCCTATTTCTGGAACGGCGACAAATAAGGTCTGACGACCGGTAAAAGAGAGGTACTTTACGGTATGAGCAAGAAAAAGAGCTTGAATATTATCAAGACGGTGCAGAAGTTCCCCGGCGGCATGATGGTCATTCCCCTGCTGCTTGGCTGCATCCTCAACACCTTTGTTCCTGAGCTTCTCAACCTGGGCGGCTTTACATCCGGCATCTTCTCCAAAGCGGGCACGCAGACCATCGTCGGCCTGTTCCTGTTTGTCTCCGGCGCTTCCATCAACATCAAGCAGGTTGGTATCCCGGTCGCCAAGGGCGCTGTGCTGACGGTCAGCAAAGTCGGCTTCGGTATTCTCATCGGCCTGACCATCGGCTGGATCTTCGGCAATGAAGGCTTCCTGGGCATCACCCCGCTGGCCGCCATCGCCGCCCTGGCCAACTGCAACAGTGTCATGTACGCCGTCCTGGCCAACCAGTTTGGCGACGCCACCGACGTCGGCGCCGTCTCCGTCCTCGGCTTGGATGACGGCCCCTTCTTCACCATGATCGCCCTGGGCGCCGCCGGCATGGCCACCATCCCCTTCAAAGACATCATCTGCGTCATCATCCCGCTGGTGCTCGGTCTGATTCTGGGCAACCTGGATGAGGACATCCGCGACCTGTGCGAGCAGGGCACCCCGCTCATCATCCCCTTCAACGGCTTTATCCTGGGCACCGGCATGAGCCTGAAGGACGTCGTCACCGCGGGCGTCCCGGGCATTATCCTCGGCCTTATCTCCCTGGTTTTCACCGGCTTCTTCTGCTACTTTGTTTACAACCTCATCTTTGGCCGCAAGCAGAAAAAGGCCGTCGGCTTCGGCGTCGGCAACACGGCCGGCAACGCCGTCGTCACCCCGGGCGCCATCGGCGAATCAGACCCGTCCTGGGCCCCCTACGCACCCGGCGCTACGGCGCAGTGCGCCGCCGCCTGCGTCGTCACCTCCATCCTCTGCCCGCTCGTCACCACCTACCTGCATAAGCGCATCCAGAAAAAGCAGGAACAGCAGTCCGGGCAGAAGCAAAAGGCTTAAGCTGTCCATATCTGAAAGGCCTGCCGATAAAATCGGCAGGCTTTTGCAAACGGCCTTTTATTCCTGTATAATAAAGAAATATCAACATATCAACGTGAAAGGACGTTTTCCCATGCTGGACAAATTGATTCGCAACGCGACTGTCGTCACCCACACCGGCCGTTACCCCGGCAGCGTGGGCATTGAAAACGGCAAAATTGCCGTCATCGCCGGCCCCCGCTGCCAGCTGGAGGCCGCCGAGGTCATTGAAGCGGACGGCCGCTTCCTCATCCCCGGCGCTATCGACGCGCATGTACACTTTCAGGACCCGGGCCTGACCCACCGCGAGGATCTGCCCTGCGGCACCATGGCGGCGGCGGCCGGCGGCGTCACAACGGCCATTTCCCACCCCCTGAACATCCCGCCCATTGTGGATCCGGACAGCTACCGCTTTACCATGCAGGCCTATGAAGGGCGCAGCTACATCGATTACGCCATCCATGGCGGCGGCACAGCGCAGAACATCGGCCAAATCGAGCAGCTCTGGCAAAAAACAGGCGCGACGTCCATCAAAATGTTCATGTGCTTTTCAGTCGCCGACTTCCCCTTTGTCCGTGACGACGCCATGTACCAGATTCTCTCCCATGTGGCAAAAATCGACGGTCTGGCCATGATCCATGCCGAAAACAACGAGCTGATTGCCATGGAGGAAAAGCGCCTGCAGGCTGAGGGGCGCACCGATCCCATGTGCCATATCGAATCGCACCCCGCCGTCGGCGAGCTGGAAGCGGTCAGGCGCGCCATCTATTTCCTGGAGGCGACCGGGGCCCGCGGCGTCATCCTGCACACCTGTATGGCCGAAGCGTTGGAGGAAATCCACGCCGCCCAGGCGCGCGGCGTCAGGGTCTATGCCGAAACCTGCCCGCATCTTCTGCACTTTGTCGATACCGACATGAAAAAGCACGGCCCCTATCTCAAATTCACCCCCGTTATGCGCGATGAGAAAAACCGACAGAAGCTGTGGCAGCTTCTGGAAAAGGGCTACGTCAGCACCGTCGGCTCTGACCACAGCCCTTACGCCATCGAAGAAAAGCGCCCCGGCGAGCAGGACATCTGGAAAGCGCCCAACGGCATCCCCGGCATCCAGACCATGCTGCCTGTGCTGCTCACAGGGGTCAGCAAAGGCAGGCTGTCGCTTGAACGACTTGTGCAGGTCACCAGCTTCAACCCGGCCCGCATCTACGGCCTGGATCACTGCAAGGGCCGGCTGGAGGTGGGTTATGACGCAGACCTGGTCCTGCTTGACATGGACGTCAAAAAGACCTATACTAAAACGGATATCCTTTCCAAGGCCAAGTGGTCCCCCTACGAGGGTACGGAGTTCCAGGGCATGCCGGTATTGACCCTGGTGCGCGGCGCCGCTGTTATGCGTGACGGCAAAATTGTCGGCGAACAGAGCTACGGAAAATATATCCCGCGACTGAAATAACCCCAAAGGAGCAGCCATGGATCGGGTCATAAAAAAGACTGTCTATCATCACCAGGTTTACGAGATCGTCAAAAAGCAAATCCTGTCGGGCGAGCTGAAAAGCGGCCAGCGCATCCATGAAAACAGTATCGCGCAGTCGCTTGGCGTCAGCCGCAGCCCCGTGCGCGAAGCCATGCGGATGCTGGAGCAGGATCAGCTTATCCTGTCCACGCCCGGCGGGTTGATTGTCAACCCGCTTGACGCTGAAACGGTGCTGGAGATCTATGAATGTCGCATGCTGCTGGAATCCTACGCGGCACGCCAGGGGGTGGAAGTCCTGTCAGACGGCGACATCGAGCAGCTGGCGCAGTATGTTGAGCAGTCGGTGCAATACCACCGCGAACAGGATTTTTCCAGGGTTATTGACTCCAACACCCGTTTTCAC
>CAJMOV010000171.1 GCA_905215125.1 uncultured bacterium
GGCATCGACAACAGCGGCTATAGACAACCAGAGAAACCAGATAATGGGTGTGTCCACTCCGCAAGCGGGCTTGAAATACCTATCAGGGGAATGTTCAATGAGCAGTTTGCCGCGACCACTTCCGAAGAAATCCGCAAGACCTTCAAGATGAAACGGGAGCGCGGCGAGTTCATAGGCGCGTTTGCCCCCTACGGCTACAGGAAAGACCCCAACGACAAAAACAGGCTATTGGTAGATGAAGAAGCAGCGGAGGTTGTCAAAAGCATTTATCATTGGTTTGTAGGCGAGGGATGCAGCAAAATGGGGATTGCAAAGCGGCTTAACCAAATGGGAGAGCCCAACCCCGAAGCCTACAAAAAGAAAAAAGGCTTTAAGTACAACAACCCTAACTCCGGCAAAAACGATGGCCTATGGTCTGCCGGCACGATTGCAGGGATATTGCAAAATGAAGTCTATACGGGTGTCATGGTACAGGGGCGGAACCGGATTATCAGCTACAAGGTACACAAGCAAATAAACGTCCCCGAAGAAGAATGGTTTATCGTCCCGGACACTCACGAAGCGATCATTGACAGGGAAACATTTGAGAAAGCGCAAGCCCTGCATAAGCGCGACACACGAACGGCACCCGGCAAACGGGGAGTCTATCTCATGTCCGGCTTTGTCCGCTGCGCAGACTGCAAAAAGGCTATGCGCCGCAAAGCAGCCCGTGATATTGTCTACTACGCTTGCCGCAGCTACACTGATAAGAAGATTTGCAGCAAACATTCTATTCGGCAGGATAAATTAGAAAACACGATATTGACAGCGCTGCAAATGCAAATTTCCCTTGTAGATCGGCTTGCAGAAGAAATTGAAAAGATAAACAACGCGCCTGTTATCAACCGGGAAAGCAAGCGGCTATCCCATGCCTTAAAACAGGCGGAGACGAAGCTGAAGCAATACAATGATGCTTCCGACAGCTTGTACCTTGACTGGAAAAGCGGCGAGATCACCAAAGAGGAATACCGCCGCTTAAAAGGCAAGCTTGCACAGCAGATACAGCAGCTTGAAGCGAGCATCTCCTATCTGAAAGAGGAAATGCAGGTCATGGCTGACGGTATCGAAGCTGGCGACCCGTATCTAGCTGCCTTTGTGAAACACAAAAACCTTCAAAGCTTAAGCCGCGGCATTTTAGTTGAGCTTGTTGATACTATCTGGGTGCATGAAGGCGGTGAAATAACGATTGACTTCAATTTTGCCGACGAATACCAGCGGATTGTTGATTACATCGAGAATAACCACAATGTTATCCGCGTGATTGAGAGCAAGGCAATCTAGCGGCTTGCCTGCTCAGCACAAAGCAAAATCTCGTGTTGTGCATAATTAAACGGCCCTACTGGGCCGATCGGCGTTACCGGGCCGCAGGGCGCAACTGGGCTGACCCCTCAAATCACCGTAACTGAAGATACGCCCACGGTCTACAAGATCAGCTTTAAAACCGACACGCAGGAAATCACCAGCCCCAACCTGCGATCCAACATGCAGGTTTACAACAAAAACCTGTCCGTGGCCGGCAGCTCGGTTGACGTACCTCTCGACGCATTGATCCTGACGGCCGAGTATTCCGGCGTCGGCAGCATCCGTCTCTCCGTGCGCCCCAAAACGGCCTCGACCTCTGTCCTGGCCGACATCCGCCGTACCACCATTTATGGCGGAGGCACCATCGAGGTTCAAACCTTCAACAATACGACCATAACCGCCCGCACGGTCATCGACGATCTGGTATACGATCAGTCCGACGAAACGCACTGGACCCGCTTCCGCATCCAGGATCCGGCCACTCTCCTTTGGTCGATGTGCGAGGTCGAAACCTTCGCCTCCAATTTGGGGGCAAGAACGTCGCTCTGCGTCAACTGGTTCTACACCGGCGCTTCCTTCTAACGCCCCGCGCCTGTGCGTCCTTCCACAGGGCCTTGCGCCGTAAATCGCACGTCGGCGAAAAGTCAGCGGCGGATCCCATGTGGTTCCGCCGCTTTTACATGCTCTATTCCGATATAGCAACAATTTATTTTTATTGTCATTATTCTGAGCCGGCCTTAAAATATAATATTCAATATATAACATCGCCATACCCGTAGCCCGCTGCCAGTAAAAAACCTTCACGGCGCTCTTCTGTGCAATATTGTCAAAAATGCCGGTGTCAGCACCGGATCCTTCTGCGGCTGCTGTGGCAAGCAAGCGCTGTTCGAAGCCCTGTCCGGCAAACAGTATGCTCACCTTACGAGCGCTTACTGCAAGGCGCTGGATGGCTTCCCCTCCCCGCCCCGTGAAGCTCAAATAAAGTGTTTTTTAGCTATAGGCGCGGGGGCGGAGTGCCTGTCCGGCGCTCCAACTGCGCGGCGCAGGGCCACAGGGGGCGGCCTTTAACTGATGCTCCAGCTTTGACCTTCGGCTTGCGGGCGGATCATATGGGCATAGATACCACGCTGCTTCATGAGAGCGCCGGGGCGGCCCTGTTTGGCTGCGAAGCCGTCGGCCAAAGCAACAATTTTGCGCAGCCGCCTGCTGTCGAAGCGCTCGACAAGGCTTAGCGACAGCTTTGCGATGGGGTATAGCGGTGATTTGGACTGCATCTTTAAAATGATGCCCCTGGAAGCATGCTGTTTATGATACAGTAGCGGCTGACGCCGCTTCCAAAAAGCCAAGCTGGCAATTGCCAGCTTTCGCTCAAAAGCAAGAGCCTCAATGCCCCATGATTTTCATCCATCCAGCCCTATAAAGCCGCGGGCAGCTCTGCGTCTGGGCCAGCGACATTTTATGGATAATCAGCCCGAAATATGCGCCGGGCACGCCGATAAAATGGGTGACAGCCGACATCCTAGCTTGAAAAAATCTCGTCCGCCCGGTATACTAAAAGCATGAAAGAGCAAATCTACCTGCCGCATTGCCCAAGGCCGCCGCATGGCTGCGCCGTCGCATTTCTGGCTGGCGGGCAATCGCGCCGTATGGGGCGGGACAAGGCAAAGCTGGTCTGGGGGGACGAGCCCCTGCTTGTCCGTCTCGTCCGCCGCTTCAGCTGCTTTGATGAGCTGCTGCTGTCTGCCAACGACCCCGCCCTCGCACTGCCCGGCGTACAGCGTGTGCCCGACCTGCGGCCCGGCTGCGGTCCTCTGGGCGGCATCCAGGCTGTTCTGCATGTCTGCCGGGCGCATAGGGTCTTTTTCCTTCCCTGCGACATGCCGTACATGACGGTAGATATCGCCCTGGCCCTTCTGGGCGCTGCGGGGGACGGCGATGCCTGCGCCGCCGTGCTGGACGGATGCGTTCAGCCGCTGGCCGCCGTCTATGCCAAGTCGGCCCTGCCCGCCGTCGAACGGCAGATAGCGCGGGGCGATTTCCGCCTGCGCAGTCTGCTCGACGCGCTTGACTGCCGCACAGCGCCCCTTAACGCCGCGCAGGGCCGCGCCTTTCTCAATGTCAACACCCCGCAAGACTGGGCGGCGCTGTCCCCGCCAACGGAGGAAGAAGAATGAACAAACGCAAACGCTTTTTTTACAATATGAATACCTGCATTGGCTGCGGCTCGTGCCAGGTGGCGTGCAAAGACACCCACTGCCTGCTGCCCGGCGAGTTTTTCCGCCAGGCGGGCATACGCACCGTCAAAACCCCTCAAGGCGAAAAGCAGGTGCCCTTTTCCCTGAGCTGCAACCATTGCGAGCACCCCGCCTGCGCCGCCGCCTGTCCCACGGGCGCCATGCGGCAGGGGGAGGACGGCGTTGTTTTGCACGACGACGGTTTGTGCATTGGCTGCGGCCGATGCGTCTGGGCCTGCCCCTACGGCGAAGTGTCCTTCAGCCGTGCGAAGGGCATGTCTCAAAAGTGCGACACCTGTATCGACCGGCGCAAAAAAGGGCTTTCCCCCGCCTGTGTCGCCGCTTGCCCGACAGCCAGCCTGCGCTTTGGCGAAATCCCGGAAAGCGACGGCGATCCGCTCGATCTCCCCTTCCTGCCCGCCCCCGATATTACCCAGCCTTCCTCCCGTATGCGGAAGGCCGAAAGCCTGGAGGACAAGAGCCATGAGTGACATCCAGACCCGCTACCTCGTCCTGGGCGCCGGCGCGGCCGGGGTTCACGCCGCTATGTCCATCCGCGAAAGGGACAGGCAGGGGCGGCTCATGCTCCTTTCCGGCGAGGATACCCTGCCCTACCGCCGCCCCATGCTGAGCAAATCGCCCCTGCAAACGCTGCGCGGCCGCCGCATGGAACTGTATGACGCCGACTGGTACGCAGCGCAGGGGATCGAGCTGCAGCTCGGCTGCCTTATCACAGCGCTGGACGCCGAAAAGCACACGGCCCAGACCGATATCGGCGCCATTCATTACGAAAAATGCGTCTACGCCCTGGGCGGCTACAATTTTATCCCCCCTTTCAAGGGGGCGGACACCCCGGGCGTCGTCACTGTACGGACGCAAAACGATCTCCGTGCGCTCAAGCGCTACGCCGCGCAGACCGATAAGGCCGTTGTCATCGGCGGCGGCGTCATTGGGCTGGAGATGGCCGTCGAGCTGCGCCGCTACGGGCTTGACGTCACCGTGCTGGAAGCCATGCCCCGCCTGATGCCCCGCCAGCTCGACGAGGGCACGTCGGCCCATCTCCTGGATCTGCTGGGCGAGCTGCATGTCTGCACCGGCGTCGCCATCGCGGAAATTGAAGGGGACGGCCGCGTCACCGGCGTACGGCTGGAGGATGGGCGGGTCTTCCCCTGCGGGGTGG
>CAJMOV010000172.1 GCA_905215125.1 uncultured bacterium
CTAGGGCCAATGCCCGCGCGATGCCGATGCGCTGGCGTCGGCCGCCGACCAGCTCGTGCGGGTAGGAATGGGCCAGGCGCGCGGCCAGTCCCACGGTGTCCATCAGCCGGGAAACGGTCTGGTTCAGCTCTGCCTTGCCTTTGCACAGCCGGTAGATTTCCAGCGGCTCCGATATAATCTCGCTGATTGACATGCGCGGATCCAGGCTGGAAAAGGGGTCTTGAAAGATGATCTGCATGTGCCGGCGCAGCTCGCGCAGGCGGCTGCGATCGACCTGGGTGATGTCTTTGCCTTCAAAAAAGATTTTGCCGTCCGTACTGTCCAAAAGGTGCAGAATGGTGCGGCCCAGCGTCGATTTGCCGCAGCCCGATTCGCCGACGACGCCCAGCGTCGTTTTCTGCTCGATGCCGAAGCTGACGCCGTCGACGGCATGCAGCGTCCCGCCGGGGGTCTTAAAATATTTCTTCAGGTCCTGTACTTCCAGTAATGGCATGGTCACACCTCCTGCCTGTAATGATGGCACTTGACCAGGTGCCCCGGCTCAACCTCGGCGGCGGCCGGCCGCTGGGTGCGGCAGACCTCGGTACACCGGTCGCAGCGCGGCATAAAGGGGCAGCCCTGCGGCAGGTTGGCCGGGTCGGGCATCATGCCCCGGATGGGGGTCAGCCGCTCGACCTTTTCCTTGATGCTGGGCAGGGAGAGGAAGAGGCCCTTTGTATAGGGATGCCCGGCGTTTTTGTAGATGTGCTCCAGCCTGCCTGATTCGACAATCTCGCCGGCATACATGATGGCGACGCTGTCGCATACCTCGGCCACGACGCCGAGATCGTGGGTAATGAGAAGCATAGAGGTGTCAAACTGGGTTTTGAGATCCTGCATCAGGTGCAGCACCTGGGCCTGGATGGTGACGTCGAGGGCCGTCGTCGGCTCGTCGGCGATGAGCAGCTGGGGCGAACAGGCCAGCGCCATGGCGATGACGACACGCTGCTTCATCCCGCCGGAAAACTGATGGGGATAATCGCCGTAGCGCGTGCGGGGGATGCCGACCAGCTCGAGCATGTCCTGCGCCTTGACGGACGCTTCCGCCGCTGAAAGCTTGGTGTGCAGGTGCAGCCCCTCGGCGATTTGGTCGCCGACGGTAAAGACGGGGTTTAAGCTGGTCATGGGATCCTGAAAAATCATGGAGATGCGGTTGCCGCGGATTTTGCGCATGTCCTGCTCGCTTTTCTGCAGTAAATCCTCCCCGTCAAAGAAAACCTGTCCGCCTGTAATGCGGCCTGCGGGCAGGGGCACCAGCTTCATGATGCCGAGGGCCGTCGTCGTCTTGCCGGCTCCTGTTTCGCCCACCAGACCGACCGTCTGGCCCTTGTCGATGGACAGCGAGACGCCGTTGACGGCACGAACAATCCGCTTGCCCGAGACAAACTGGATGGACAGATCCCGGATATCCAATAAATGCTCCATATCGATACCCCCCTTAGGTTTTGAGACGCGGGTCAAGCGCGTCGCGCAGCCCGTCGCCCAGCAGATTGAGGGCAAAGATGGTGATCATGATGGCAAGGCCGGGGAAGAGGACGATGTATCCGTGGTCGCGGATATACTGTCGCCCGGCGGATAGCATGCTGCCCCATTCCGGCGTTGGAGGGCTGATGCCCAGCCCGATGAAGGACAGGCCCGACGTGCTCAGTATCGCGCCCGCGACGCCCAGCGTCGCCTGAACGATGATGGTGGCCATACAGTTGGGCAGGATGTGCTTGAGCAGGATACGCGCGTCGCCGGCGCCGACGGCCTGGGCCGCTTCGACAAATTCCTGTTCCTTGATGGTCAGGACGCTGGCGCGCACAATGCGGGCAAAGCTGGGGATGGAACCGATGGAGATGGCGATCATGACGTTGCGCAGCCCCGGCCCCAGCGCCGCAGCGATGGAAATGGCCAGCAGGATGGAAGGGATGGCCAGCATGACGTCGACAACGCGCATGATGATGTTGTCCAGCACCTTGCCGTAATATCCGGCGACGGCGCCCAGCGCCACCCCGAAAACGGTGGAGATGGCGACCGAGATAAGTCCGACCTGAAGCGAAATGCGGCTGCCGTGAATGATGCGGCTGAAAATGTCGCGGCCGAAGTTATCGGTGCCGAAGGGGAACTCGCGGCACGGCTCGATGAAGCGGCGGGACAGGTCCTGATCGTCGTAGCCATAGGGGGCCAATACGTCGGCAAAAATGGCGCACAGCACCAGCAGCGCCATGATGGCCAGGCCCACCATGGCCGCCTTGTTCTGGCACAGGCGGTAAAGGACATCCCTCCATTGGCTGGTCTTGACGGCCTTTTCTTCCTCAGCAGGGGAGGAGGAAAGGGGCTTTGTGCTCATGCGGCGACCTCCTTTGCCTTTTTCTTGCGGCTTGATTTGTATTGAGATTTGATGCGCGGGTCGACGTAGGCGTACAGCAAATCGACCAGCAGGTTGATGAAGCTGAAGACAATGGCGATGAATAAAACGCCCCCCTGCACCATGGGATAGTTTTTCTGCTTGATGGAATCGACCATCAGCTTGCCGATGCCGGGGATGGCGAAGACCGATTCGGTCAGCACCGCGCCGCCCAGAAGCCCGCCGAACTGCAGCCCGACGACGGTGATGATGGGGATGAGGGCGTTGGCCAGCGCGTGCCGCAGGATGACGACCCGCTCCGTCTGCCCCTTGGCCCGTGCGGTCCGGATATAGTCCTGCCGCACCACCTCCAGCATGCTGCTGCGCGTCATGCGCATGATCATGGCGGCCGAGCTGGTGCCGACGGTGACGGCCGGCAGAATCCAGTAGGACGGGCCATAAAAGCCGGAAGCGGGCAAAAGCCCCCAAGTCACCGAAAAGAGCAGGATGAGCATGAGCCCCTGCCAAAAGTTGGGCATCGACACGCCGACGAGGGAAAGTATTGTGCCGGCATGGTCAAAGGCGGAATACTGCTTGGTCGCCGCGATGATGCCGACCGGGATGCCGATGGCGACCGACAGAAGGATGCTCAGGGCGGCCAGCAGCATGGTGGTGGGGAAGCGGTTTAAAATCTCGGTGGTGACGGGCTGGCCCGTCGCGTAGGAGGTGCCGAGATCGCCGTGCAGCACGGCGTTTTTCAGGTAATTGCCGTATTGGACGATGAAGGGATCGTTGAGTCCCAGCTCTTCGCGTTTGCGGTCGACGTCCTCCTGCGTCGCCGCTTCGCCTAAGATGATGCGGGCCGGGTCGCCGGGGGTGAAATACATCATGCAGAACACGACGAAGGAAACGCCCAGCAAAACGGGGATCATCATGAGAAGGCGTTTGAGGATATAACGGTACAAAAAATCACTTCCTTGCTTCTTGGTTTGTCCGCCGCCTCTCCTTGCAAAAGGCGGCCGGCTGTGGTATGCTGGCCACATTGACAAAGGGAGGTAACACAAATATGGCGGCGACGCGAGACGAGCTATATGATATGCTGGATACGTTTTTTGCCTTTACCCGGCTTTCCCACATCAACCAGAGCCTGCCGCGCCCCTTCTCGAGCGGCGAGACGCTGTACATTTCAGAGATCAATTTCCTGCAGCTCATCGGCGGCAGGGACGGCACGACGGTGACCGAGCTTGCCGGCGAAACCTGCCGCACGCTGTCGGCGGCGTCGCAGATTGTCAGCAAGCTGCACCGCAAGGGCCTGGTGTGCAAAAGCGTCTCGCCGAGGGACAGGAAGGTGTTTCTTCTCAGCCTGACGGATAAAGGCAGGCAGATACTGGCCGAGCACCGTGCGGACGACGTGCGCTATTATGACGACATCCTCAGCGCGCTGGGCGAGTTCAGCCCCGGCGACGTGTGCAGGGTGGAACGGCTCATCGGCATCCTGACGCAAAAGACGCGCGACGCCATACAGGGCAAAAAGCAGAGGGCGGCGGGCAGCTAGCGTCCCTGCGGCATGAGGATGGCCGCTTCAGCCGGGTCGGTAAAAACGCCGAATTCAAACCGGTAGCCCTCCGGCCCGTCAGCGGTAAAGCATTTGTACTTCAGTCGCGGCGACTGCTCGACGGGGGAGGGACAGCCGCCGGCGGCAGAGACAAAGGCATGGTAAGCGTCAAGCGCAGGCAGGTCGCGCAGCGTAAGGCACAGCGTGGCTGCTTTTTCCTTCTGCGGCGACTTTTCCACATCCGCCATATTGACGGCGCCGATGAAAAAGCTGTCCGTCCCCGCGAACATGCGGGCGTAGCCGAAGTCGGCGCGGCTTTCCAGCCCAAAGCGCTCGGTCAGCATCCGGCAGGACTCCTCGTAATGCTCAAAATAGATAAAGACAATCCCGGAAGGGAAGCTGGTCATCAGGCCCCCTCCCTTACAGGTCGACGCCCAGCAGCTTCTGGTATTCGACCAGATAGCCGTTGGGGTCGCGCAGGAAGAAGGAATAGACCGGCTGCGTGGCGTGCTGATCCGGCTTGCCCTGCGGGTTGCCGCCCAGCGCCCGGATGCGCTCGAACTCACGGTCAACCTCGTCAAAGCTGGGGCAGTTGAGCGAAAGGCACAGCTTGCCGGGGCAGATTTCCACATCATCGTACTGGACAAAGCCGAAATAGCCGCCGACTGTGCTGAATATACGCACCGTCGGGGTGGAAAAGGCCGTTTTAAGCCCGATGAGCCCGGTGTAGAAGGCGTCGGTTTCCTCGATGTCTTTGCAGGGGTAAAAGGCGACGTTGGATGTAATCATGTGTTTTTCCTTTCCGGCGCGGG
>CAJMOV010000173.1 GCA_905215125.1 uncultured bacterium
ATGACGAACAGCGTGTTCTGTATAGCGGGCAGGATACCGCTTGTGCCCTGCATGACGCTCTCCTGCGTCGTCAGAAATTCCCAGGACAGTCCGGGCAGGCCGCGTACCAGAATGGTGCCGATGAGAAAGAGCAGCAGCGCTATGGTCAGCCCGGCGGCCAGGTACAAAAGCGCGCGCATGGCGACTTCATAGACGCGGCGGCGAGGGGGAAGGGCCTTTTTGCGCGCGCTTTCATGAGGCGCGGCGGCCGATATGATTTTTTCCATGGTTTACTTCTCCTTATCCCTTTTGAGAAAGACGTTGAGGAAAACGTTGATGCACATGATGAACAAAAAGAGCACCAGGCCGATGGAATAAAGGGCGTTGCGCTGCAGGCTGCCCACCGAAGCATAGCTCATTTCGCTGGCGATGGCGGTGGTCAGGAAGCGGACGCTGGAAAAAAGCGACGGCATGTTGGCGACGTTGCCGGCCACCATCAGAATGGCCATGGCTTCGCCGATGGCGCGGCCGACGCCCAGGACGACGGCGGCTGCAATGCCGCTTTTGGCGGCTGGGACGGAAACGCGGAAATAAGTTTCCAGCTTGGTTGCGCCCAGGGCCAGACTGGCTTCCTCATACTCACGGGGAACCGCTTTGAGGGCCGTTTCCGAAACCGAGATGATGGAGGGCAGGATCATGACGGCCAGGACGATGGTGGCGGCCAGCAGGCTGTCGCCTGCCGGCAGGTCAAAGGCCTCCCGGATGGCAGGGACAAGCACCATCATGCCGACCAGGCCGTAGACGACCGACGGGATACCGGCCAGCAGATCGACGGCGGGGCGGATAACGGCGGCGACGCGCGGCGGCGCCGCTTTGGCCAGGAAAACGGCCGTCAGAAACCCGATGGGCACGCCGAGGACAATGGCGCCTGCCGTGCCGTAAATAGAGGTCAGGATAAAGGGCAGGATGCCGTAGGCCGGGTCGGTCTGGTTGGCGGAATCCCAGCGCGTGCCGAAGAGAAAGTCGATAAGCCCTACCTCGCGGATGGCGGGCAGGCCGGAAAGGATCAGATATACGGTGATGAGAAGGACAAAGGCGATAGCGACAAAGCCGCAGGCGGCAAACAGCATGTGCATGATGTGCTCAGCCGCTTTTTTGGCGGATGCCGCCCTGCTGCGGGGAGAAGCGGATTCAGGTGTTGTCGATGTATTCATATCAATCAGCCCTCTTTGGTAAAATGGCGCGAGACGCTTCTTTCAGCGCTCAAGGCAAGCCCACAGAGGGGGCTTGCCTGTCGCTTGAGGAGGAAAAGGAGGTTAGTTGACGGCCACAGCGCCGGCGGCTGCAATAACGTCGGCGACGTCAGAGCTCATGGCATAATCGAGAAAAGCCTGGACGGCGGGGGAAAGCTCGGCGCCCTCTTTAGTCACCAGGATGAAGGGGCGCTGGATCTGGTAGGAACCGTCGCGAAGGGTCTCCTCGCTGCATTCGACGCCGGCAACCTTGACAGCCTTGACGGTATCGCCGACAGCGGACAGGGAGGCGTAGCCGATGGCGTTGGGGTTGGAGGCGACGCTTCCGACGACGTCGCCGGTCGAAGAGTATTCATTGGTGTACTCGCAGGAATCGACGACGTTTACAATTTCTTCAAACGCGCCGCGGGTACCAGAGCCGGCTTCGCGGCCGTAGACGGCGATGGGCAGGTCGCTGCCGCCCAATTCCGACCAGTTTTTGATTTCACCCTTGAAGATGGCGGCAATCTGCTCGACAGTCAAATCCTCAACGCCGTTTTCCGGGTTGACGATAACGGCGACGCCGTCCTTGGCAACGACGTGGGCCACAGCGCCGTCCGCCACCTCCTCATCCTTCAGCTCGCGGGAAGCAAGCCCGATGTCACAGGTGCCGGCCAGAGCGCCTTCAATGCCCGCGCCCGAACCGGAGCCGGTGTAGTTGACGGTGACGTTGGGCTGAACTTCCTTGAAGGTCTCCTGAAAAGCAGCCATGACGTCGGCCATGGAGGTCGAGCCGTCGGTGTTGACAGTGCCGCTGATTTCGTCGTTGACGCTGACGCCCTGGTTTGTGCCGCCGCTGGCGTTTGTATCGCCCGCGCCGTTATCGCCGGAAGGGCTTGCGGCGTCCTGGCAGCCGGCAAGAAGAAGGGCAAAGACAAGGACGCAGGACAAGAGCAGAGAGATTTTCCTTTTCATCGTAAGTGTCACTCCTTTTTTGTTTACGGCCCTAGTATAAAGCCCCATTGTAAAGGGCGCATCCCCGCCTGTGTAAAATCTGTGTAAAGTTCAAAACGGGCGGATGGGGAAGAAAAGGAGGAACGGCCGGCAAGGAACAGGTCTGCCCGCGGCGGGACGCTTTGCAAAGCGGGGCGGGGGAAAAGACGGGAAAGGGACCCCGCCGGGGCCCCTTCTTTTCAAAAATATTATCTTAGATAGCAGCACAGCGTTACGCGCCGCCGGCAGCCAGCGGGGCGTGCAGACGGTCGATGACCAGCGAGCCGTCCTGCACATGCAGACGGGCCGCCGATCCGGCGGGCAGGACGCCGCGCAGCAGCATGTCGCAGGCGCGATCCTCCACTTCGCGCAGGATGGCGCGGCGGAGCGGGCGGGCGCCGAGAGCGGGATCGCTTGCCTGGGCGGCAAGGAGGTCGACGGCGGTTTCGTCCCAGGTCAGGGCGATATCCTGGCTTTGCAGCCGTGCGGCCGACTGCGCCAGCAGCTTGCGGCAAATTCCGGCCTTGGTTTCCAATGAAAGGGGCTGAAAGACGATGATATCATCCAGCCGGTTGAGCAGCTCTGGCCGGAAGGCGCGGCGCACTTCGGCCAGAACGCTGCCCTCGCCCGGCAGGGCCGTTTGCACACCGCTGACAAAGCCGGCCGCGCGCTTTTGCAGCTCGCGCAGGCCGATGTTGGAGGTCAGGATGACGACGGCGTTCTGAAAGTCGGCCTTGTTGCCTTCGGAATCGGTCAAAAAGCCTTCGTCAAGCAGCTGGAGCAGAAGGTTGAGGACGTCCGGGTGGGCCTTTTCCACCTCGTCGAGCAGCACGACGCTGTACGGGCGGCGGCGGATGCGTTCGGTCAGCTGTCCCCCTTCGCCAAAGCCGACATAGCCGGGCGGCGAGCCGATGAGCCGGGAGACCGAGTGGCTTTCGCGAAACTCCGACATGTCGAGACGGATGAGACTGCGCTCGTCGCCGAACAGGGCCGAGCACAAAGCGCGGGCCAGCTCTGTCTTGCCGACGCCCGACGGCCCGCAGAACAGGAAGGAGCCGATGGGCCGCCCGCCGTTTTGCCCCAGCAGCCGTCCGCGCAGCACGGAGCGGGCGACGGCGCGCACAGCGTCGTCCTGGCCGATGACCTGGCCGAGGAGGCGGCCTTCCAGAGACAAGAGCTCGGCCTTTTCGTCGGCTTGGACAGCCTGGACGCTGACCCCTGTCATCTGACGGACGACGGCGGCCAGGTGGCTTGGCCCCACCATGCGCTGCTTTTCCAGGCGGGCCATGGCGGCCGCTTCGTCGATGAGGTCTATAGCCTTGTCGGGCAGGCGGCGATCGGTCAGATAGCGCACCGACAGGCGCACGGCGAGCTGGAGCGCGTCGGGGCTGATGACGACGCCATGATGGTTTTCATACCGCGAAGCGAGCGAGCGCAGGATGCGCACTGCCTGTTCTTCGGTCGGCTCGCCTACCTCAATGGGCTGGAAGCGGCGGGCTAGGGCGCTGTCGCGCCGGATGGTCTTTTTGTACTCGGCTGCCGTCGTCGCGCCGATGATTTGCAGGCCCGCGCGCGACAGGGCCGGCTTGAGGATATTGGCGGCGTCGATGGCGCCTTCGGCCGCGCCGGCGCCGGTCAGCATATGGATTTCGTCGATGAACAGGATGACGTCGCCGCAGGAACGCACTTCTTCCAAAATGGCGCGTACGCGCTCCTCAAACTCGCCGCGGTATTTGGTGCCGGAAATCAGCCCCGCCAGCTCGAGCGAAATCACCCGCTTACCCCGCAGGGGCTCGGGTACGTCGCCCAGGGCGATTTTCTGGGCAAGGTATTCGGCCACCGCCGTCTTGCCGACGCCGGCGTCCCCCAGCAGGACAGGGTTGCTCTTCTGCCGGCGGCACAGCACCCCCATGACGCGGCGCAGCTCGTCTTCACGGCCGATGACGGGGTCGAAGCGCCCCTCTCGTGCCAGCTGGGTCAGGTCGGCGCCGAACTGCTGCGTCAGCTTGAGCTCGCGCGATTTGGCCGGCTTGGGGGACGAAGCGGCCGGGCTTTGCGGGCGGGCCAGCAGGCGGGCGTACAGCATGGAGGGGTTTACGCCCAGCGTGCGCAGCACGCGGATGCCGCCGCAGTCCTTTTCCGTCAGAAGAGACATGAGAAGATGCTCGCTGGCGACAAAGGCGGCCCCGGCTGCCGCCGCCTGGGCGGGTGAGCCTTCGATAATGCGCATGGCCCGGGCGGTCAGCACCAGCGGGGACGAGCCGCAGCCCGTCCCCGCGCCGACGGCGGCCGCCACAGCGTCAAACAGCTGCTTTTCAGCGATACCCATATCGCTCAGCGCACGATGCGCGCCCCCGCCCCGCTGGGAAAAGACCCCCAGCAACAGGTGCTCTGAGCCGATGAAGCTGTGCTGAAGGCGGCGCGCTGCGGAAAAGGAAAGCAGCAGGGCGTTCTGCGCGCCCTGGGAAAAGCGGTTTTCAAGCATTGCTGCGCGGCTCCTTTG
>CAJMOV010000174.1 GCA_905215125.1 uncultured bacterium
AGGGGGGGGTGGCAGCGCGGAGGGCGGGGGGCGCGGGGAGGGGCAGCGGCGCCGCAGGGTGGTAAAAGTCCAGCGTCCGAAAGCCGCGTTCCAGACGCGACAGCAAATACTCCTCCGTAAACGCGCACAGGCTGCGTCTGTTTTCCTCCCCCTGAAGGGAAAAGGACAAAAGCCGCTTGAGGTCGCAGCCCAATATGTATCGGGCGCACTCCAACGCCTGATCTTCCAGCTCCATGCGCAGCGCGGAATCGTCGGGCGCGTACCCGCTCAGCGCGGCGTAGCGCAATTCAAACGCCGCCTTGACGCGCCACAGCTCCCACCCGCCCCGTGCCAGCGCATACAGGCTGTTGAGCGCCAGACGCATAACGTCGGGATGGGGCGCCGCTTCCTCTGCTTCAGTGCTTAGGACTTCGGCAAAATAGGATGCCAGCGCCGTGCTGTCCAAGTCGCGCCGCAGGCCGGAAAACTGCTCAAGCGTTTCCGCTTCATCCAAACGGAAGCGGCCGCCGTAAGCAAATAAAGTCATTTCCGAATAGGCGAACAGCTGCACGGCGGGCGCCAGACGGCTGCCCTTGCGCCGCGCGCCGCGGGCGCTGACCGTCACCTTACCCAGCCGATCGGTCAGGACGGTCAGGATCCGGTCGCTTTCCTTATAATCGACGGCGCGGATAACCAGGCCGCGCACTATGCTATGCATCCTCCGCCCGTCTCCCCTTCCGCTCCGTTCCTCGCTGCCTGGCCTTGTAAAAGCAGTAGGCCTGCGGCAGGCCGGTCTTTGCAAATAAATCCCATGCTTTGTCCCGCATCAGCGTTTCACCTCACGCTTAGTGTGACGCACGGGCGCGCCGTTACGCGGATAAAATTCATGCAAAGCTGGGAATTCCTTCTCAATCCTCCGTATCAAAGCCCATGTTGCGGATTTGGCCGGGATTATTGCGCCAGTCCTCTTTAACCTTGACCCACAGCTCGAGAAACACCTTTGCATCCAGCATGGCTTCCATTTCAGCGCGGGCCATAGCGCCGACTTTTTTAAGCATGGCGCCGTGCTTGCCGATGATAATGCCCTTATGGCTGCGTTTTTCGCAATAGATGACGGCCCCGATTTCACACAGGCCATCTTCACGCTCTTCAAACCGCTCAATTTCGACGGCAATGCCGTGCGGCACTTCCTTGTCAAGCAGGGTCAGCAGCTTTTCACGCACCATTTCCGCCAGTATTTGCTTCTCCGGCTGATCGGATATCATGCCGTCGGGGAAAAGCTGCGGCGATTCGATGCACAGCTTTTTCATTTCGCCCAGAAGGATGTCCAGCCCTTCGCCGCTTTTTGCCGACACAGGCACAACGGCGTCAAAATCGCACGCCTGCCGATAGGCGGCAATAACCTCCAGCAGCGCTTCCTTTTTGACCGTGTCGATTTTGTTGATCACCAATATAGCGGGCAGCGAAAACTCCCGGATGCGGTCTATCAGAATTTGTTCCGGCGTGCCGATACGGGCGGCCGGTTCGACGACCAACACAACGCTGTCAACGTCGGGCACCGTATTATTGATAACGCGCACCATATAATCGCCCAAACGGGTCTTGGGCTTGTGCAGGCCGGGAGTATCGAGAAAAACGAGCTGACATTCCCCCGAATTGAGCACGCCGGTAATTCGTGTGCGGGTTGTCTGCGGCTTATTGGAAACAATGGCTACTTTTGCCCCGCACAGGGCGTTTGTCAGCGTGCTCTTGCCCACGTTAGGGCGGCCGACGATGGAAAAAATTCCTGCCTTTTTAATTTCAGACATCTATTTACTCCTTGCGTTCCAGGCCTATGGCGGCCAGGGCTTCTTCTTCTTTTTTGCGCATGGCGGCTTTTTGCTCCGCTTCGTCCATGTGGTCATACCCCAGCAGATGCAGGACAGAATGAACCGTCAGATAGGCACATTCGCGTTCAACGCTGTGCCCATACTCTTCAGCCTGCGCCCGCGCGCGCTCAAGGGAGATCAGCACATCGCCCAGAAAAAAAACGCCGCTGTCGGGGTCGCGGTCAAAATCGGGCGTACCCCGGTACTCGCCCTCTGCAAAGTCAAGCATGGGAAAGGACAGCACATCGGTCGCCCGGTCAACGCCGCGCTCGTCGCGGTTAATTGCACGGATGCCCTCATCATCGGTCAAGGTGACGTCGATTTGGGCGTCAAAGGGAAACTGAAACAGGTCAAACGCCGATCGGGCGGCACGGATAATAAGCTCGGCCTCTTCGTCAGGACGGCTGCCCGCCGCGCTGAAAATGTCGACTGTCAGCATATTCTTCACCCATTCTCCGGCAAAAATACCGTATTGATGGGAATCATTATACTATCATTCGGGGGTAAATGCAAGGGACTGTACCAGCGGCCTGTCTGCTTCCGGCCAAAAAGCGGCCAAAGCGCAGAAAAAGCAGGAATACGGCTTCTGTCGCGCTCCTGCTCTCAAATTTTCCCGCCGGCATTGCCCCGGCTTTCATGCCGTCTTTTCCTTTTTCCCAGGCCGAAGCTGTCCGCACCCGATTCAAAGGCCGCCCTGGTGGGCGGCCTTTGGGCTTTCTTATGATGCAGCCAGGGCTTCTTCAGGAATCTCGATGTCTGTCACCGCATTATAGTCGCGGCAATCCACGGTGATCTTGGCAACGGGACATTCCATGGACATGCCCTCGGCCTCGCTGCCCATAGACGCAAGCATTGCAGCGAAAATGTCATTCATAATACTGCTCATGTCCATATCGTAGCGCAGAACCTGGCAATTTTCCTTATCAATCCAAATATTGACGGGAATACCGCTCAGCTCTTCGCCAATGGAATCCATCAGTTCGGTTGCGTCCAGGCCAAGCTGGGAGACAGAATCCAGCGTGCCCGAGCTCAGCAGAAGCTCTTTGGCGTTCTCACCGGTATAGCTTCCGGTATAGTGGAAAGTATCGCGGCCTTCAAGCTCTTCGCTGCCGGTCTCCTTCAGCTCAACGCCGCCAGCCAGGATAGGCGAGAGGTTGGCAGTGGCCATATAGCCTTCCAGGTCAGATTCATTGACTGCACCGCTGGTCCAGCTGGAGCCGTCGTTGACATACATCATAAAGGAATCATCCTGCTTCTGGGCATAGACTTGCACTACAGCGCTTTCCCCCATAGCCTCCGTGGTCATGATCATCTTCAGCTTAAGCGGATCGGAAATGGTCGCCATATCGGTGGTCATACTCATATCCATGGTCTGCTCCTCACCGGCGGCGCTCAGCTTCAGCTGCATATCCATGACCATGGTGGCGCCCAGGCTTGTAATATCCTTTTCCTGGCTCAAGGCCTGCGTCAACACCCCGTCGGCATCCAGGTCCTGAGCGGAACCGTTGTCGGGCGAGCCGTTATCGGATGACTGGTTGCAGGCGGCCAGGCTCAGCGCCATGACGCCGGCGAGCAAAAGGCTCAAAAGCTTACGTTTCATTGTCATTATTTCCTTTCTGTATGCGGGCGGCGCTGTACCGCCGGCCACATTTATTCTGGTTGGCCCGCAGGACCATAAAACAGCTCGTTATATGCTTCCCCGAGCCCCCTTTCTGTTTTTTCTCGGTCCTCTGGCATGGCAATACAATTTATGACGCTTCTTCTCGGTGTCAGCCCGCTGCGGCGTGGCTTCAGAGGCAGCTGCCCCTTACGCCGCAGCAGCTTTTTCAGGCCGTATCTTTTTATACCGCTTCGATCCACAGGCAAAAAAGGCAGGCCCACATTTGTCCGCTATCACACCCAGCCCTGTGCTTGGATATAATTCTTTACATTTTATGCAACAGGGCAACGAAAATCTTACCACAAACGGCAGTATGTTTCAAGATTTAAATTTAATATTCCTGTCAATAAACAAACCAGTCGTTCGATGCAAAAGCCGTTCCTCCCAGCCTCATGCTCCAAAGCCGTTCTATTGGGACAGCCCTAAGCGCATACAGGTCAATTCCACCCTGACTGAACAGAGTAAAAACCGCCCGGCAGCCTGTAAGCTGCCGGGAATTCATGCTCTATGTAATGATATGGCCGCGCGGTTTTGCAAGGGACGGCTCAGGCTGCGAAGAACGCCGCTCGATAGGCAACGCGGTTTCCCACAGTCCGTCGATAAAAAGCAGCTGTGAAATATCACTGGACAGGGCAACGCCCTGCTCAGTCCGGCGGGCGACAATATTAAGACGCTTCCCCCACAGCTTGCGGCAGAGCGGATACAACTCGGGCTCGCTGACGCGGTGGCTGCCCTTAACGATTTTCTGCGCAAAGGCGCCGTTGCGGTTATACCTCAGCAAAATGACGTCATCCTGAGCCAAAATATCAAAGCGCTGGGGTAGCTTTCGGCTGAGGACAAGATTGTACCCTTTAAAGCAGGCGTTAATGCGATGGAAGCCGGCCACGTCAATATGGTCAAACCGCGCCGGGTCAAAGGAGCAGCCATAATGTCGGATACTGCCGAGCAGCAGGGCACGGTGAGCCGGATCATACCAGGTAGGAATCGGCTTTCCCCGCAATTTTGGAAAAACGGCGCACAGAATTTCGTCCAGCAGCTTACAGTTGAGCTGTTTGGCCGTCGAACCTGCGATTTTATGCAGGCGAACGGGACCTTCATCGCACATCAGCATGGCGAAGAGATCCTTTCCTTTGATAAACAGTTCCATCCTGCCCGATAATTCCCGTCCGGCGCCAGCGCTGATGTAAATGGGCT
>CAJMOV010000175.1 GCA_905215125.1 uncultured bacterium
TGTGCAGGACCACGCCGAGGTGGCGGATGGTAGTGGGGTGTGGGGTGCCTGAATGCAGCGGGATACGGCTCCAGCCCTGTATTTGGTCGACACTCAGCTTGGCAGGCCGGCCATCGGTGTGGAGATCGTAATTACCGCCGCTGTGCTGCCCGCCTGTCAATGAAACGACAAAAAAATACAATTTTTATCGGCGCCCGCAGGCTGTGCGGGCGTTTTTTTCGTCAAAATGCAAAAAAACAGCGGAAAATCAACAGGATATTAAAGATTTGGGACCTAGTGATTTTTTTGCAAAATGCAATATTGTTCTAAAGGATTGTGGATATTTTATGAACATTGACACAGAAAATCTTTTCGTGTACAATTTCGTATACAATCATTTTGCTGAAGTATGGTGAAAGCTATGAAGATTAGCGAAGAGATTGTTGAGTCCCTGCGGGACGAAATCATTGCCGGGGTTTATAAGCCAAGGCAGCGGTTGATCGAGGAGGAATTGTCCGACCGTTTCTTTGTCAGCCGGACCCCCATCCGGGAGGCCCTCAAAGAGCTGGAGTCCGCCGGGCTTGTTACTATAGAGCCCTATAAAGGCGCCTTTGTCGTGGACAGGAATCCCATTGAGATCAGAGATATCTACGAGCTGCGGAGCGTGCTGGAGGCCTTTACCACAGAGCTTGCGGCGCCGCATATCACGGCAGACACGATCAACCAGATGCAGCGGGCTATTGAGCGAATGGAGTCATGCGCCGCAGCGGATGACAAGGCAGGGTTTGCCGCGGAAAACGAGCGGTTTCATGAGCTTATTCTGGAGAAATGCCCCAACCGTACCGCAGTGAGGATGGTCAACAATTTGCTGGAGCAAACCGCGTCCTTCCGATGGCTCTCATGGCGCACGGCGTTGAGCATGCAAAACAGCATAACGGGACACCGAAAAATCCTGGAGGCAATCAGGACAGGAGATGCGGCGTCGGCCGGGCAGCACGCGGCCAGCCATATCCGTCTCTACCTGAAAGAAAGCCTGGTCAATTCATTGCGGGAGTGACGAGCGCGGGAAAGGAGAAATACAATAATGAAATTTGGAAAATATGTTGCGCGGCGAGTGCTGCAGATGATACCGGTGATCCTGGCGATCATCTGTATCTGTTTCATGATCATCCACCTTGCCCCCGGCGACCCTGCCACGATCCTGGCGGGAGAGACGGCGACAGATGAATACATCGAGGAGCTCACGGCCCAGTTCGGACTGGATGAACCCCTGTGGAAGCAGCTGCTGATCTATATCGGAAATGTGCTGCAAGGAAATCTGGGGGAATCCTTTGCTGACCGTATCCCGGTCAGCCAGATGCTGGTAACGCGCATGAAGGTGACGCTGATGCTGGTGCTGCCCAGCGAAATCCTGGCTATCTGCATCGGCACACTGCTTGGGCTGATCGCCGCCAAGCATGAAAACCGTCTCCAGGACCACCTGATTTCCAATGCCTCCATTATGCTCTACTGCATGCCGACCTTCTGGCTGGGGATGATGCTGATGCTGCTGTTCGCTGTCAACCTGAAATGGCTGCCGACCTCTGGCATGCAGAGCTTTAACACAACGCTCAGCCCGTTTATGGATACTCTGCGCCATATGATCCTGCCCGGCCTGACGCTGATGCTGACCCGCATCCCCACATACCTGAAGCTGGCCAGATCCTCCATCGTGGAGGTCGCCCAGGAGGACTTTATCAACACCGCCCGGGCTATCGGCTATTCTGAGCGGATCGTATATCGCAAGCACGCTTTGCGAAACGCCCTTTTGCCTACCGTAACGCAGGTGGGCATGTCCATTAGCTCCCTTTTCAGCGGCGCGCTGCTGACAGAGACGGTCTTTTCGTGGCCGGGTATGGGCCGCATGGTCTACGACGCCATATCCAGCCGTGACTATCCGGTCATTATGGGCGGTTTTCTGGTCTCGGCGATAATGGTCGTGATCGGCAGCTTCATTACAGACATTATTTATATGTATCTTGACCCAAGGGTGGTGGCAGAGTGATGAAAAAGGTAAAGGCATTTTTAAAAAACCCGCAGTCGATCATTGGGTTGGTTATTCTGACTGTCATACTGGTCACGGCCATCCTCGCGCCGGTAATCTGTCCCGGAAACCCCATTTACTCTGTGGGCGTACCGCTGCAGTCCCCTGGCGGTGAATTTCCCATGGGGACGGATTATCTGGGCAGAGACGTGTGGGCCATGCTGGTCTGGGGAAGCCGGGTATCCGTTATCTTTGCTTTTGGCGCGTCCCTGCTGTCTCTGCTGGTGGGCATCGTGCTGGGCGCTCTGTCCGGCTACATCGGCGGCTGGCTGGATGACCTGATGTGCCGTATCTTTGAGCTGTTTTACATCATTCCCCGCACATTCCTGGTGATCCTGATGGTAGCCTTCTTCGGTTCCTCCATCGGCCTGATGGTCGTCATCGTCGGCCTGACCATCTGGCCATCCAACGCCAAGATCATGCGCGCCCAGGTTCTAACGCTCAAGCGGCGGGGATATGTTCAGGCCGCCGACGTAGCCGGCGGGACCAAGCTGGGCATCCTGTTTCGTCATATTGTGCCCAACGGGATGGGGCCTGTCCTTTCCAACTCTGTCCTGCAGATGGCGCAGGCGGTGCTCACAGAGGCGTCTTTGTCCTTTCTAGGGCTCGGTGATCCCAACCAGGCGTCCTGGGGCCTGATCCTGAATGCAGGGCAGCGGAATATCAGCACAGCACCCTGGCTGGTGATCTTCCCTGGTATCGCGCTGGCCCTGCTGCTTTTGGCCTTTAATCTCATCGGCACAGCTCTGCACCGGACACTGAACGTCAAGCAGGCCGTAACGGAGTAAGGGGGAAGATACATGCTTTTGGAAGCAAAGGATCTATCGGTAGATTTCAAGGTTGGCAAGCAAACGCTGCGGGCGGTCAATCGCGTCAGCTTTTCTCTGGGAGAAAAAGACAGCATGGGATTGGTAGGCGAGTCCGGCTGCGGCAAATCCACCACTGCATTTGCGCTGATGCGGCTGCTGGCCAGCAACGGACAGATCGCAGAGGGCCAGATACTGCTGGACGGCAAGGATCTGGCCGCGGCCCCCGACGACTATATCCGAAAGGTGCGTTGGAAAGACATCGCCATTATTTTTCAGAACGCCATGACCGCTCTCAACCCAGTCCAGAAGATTGGGAATCAGCTGGTGAACGCCCTTCAGGAGCATGAAAATGTGACGCGGAAAGAGGCTATTGAACGGGCGGAGTATTTATTTGAACGGGTGGGCATTGCAAAATCCCGGCTCATGCAGTACCCGCATGAGTTTTCCGGGGGGATGAAGCAGCGGGCCGTCATCGCTCTGGCGCTGATATGCAAGCCCAGGATCCTGATCGCGGACGAGCCCACCACCGCGCTGGATGTCGTGGCGCAGCGGCAGGTCATCGAGCTGCTGGCCGGACTGCAGGAGGAATTCAGCATCAGCATCATTATGATCTCCCATGACATTTCCGCTGTGGCGGAAGCCTGCAGCAGCATCGCTGTCATGTATGGCGGAGAGATCATGGAGCTTGGAAAATCCAAGGATGTGCTGATCCGGAATAATCATCCCTATACCCACGCTCTGGTCGGCTCCTTCCCCTCTCTGCACAAGCCGCTGTCCGCCCTGCTGCAGATCCCGGGCGGCGCGCCCAACCTGGCGGACATGCCGGCCGGCTGCCCCTTCTCCCCACGGTGCGCCTACGCCACCGAGCTGTGCCGGGAAAAGAAGCCCGAGCTTCGCCCCGTCCGGCTGGGCAAGCTGTGCAAGTGCCACTATGCGGAAGAACTTGACTTTAATCGGAGAGGTGGTTGAGCCATGAACGGTATGATATTGGAAGATCTCTCTAAAGAGTATGTACTGAAGGCGGGATTTTTCAAGCAGCTCTCCGGCAAGGCCGGTGTGGTCAGCGCCGTGGATCATGTGAGCTTTCAGATGAACGAGGGAGAGATTGTTGGACTGGTGGGCGAGTCCGGCTGCGGAAAAACCACCCTGGGCAAGATGCTTTTGAAGATCGAGGATATCACCTCCGGCAAGGCGTATATCGACGGAGTGGATCTTTCCTCGGTGAAAAGCCGGAAAGAGCTGCTGGAATTTCGCAAAAGGGTTCAGATGATCTTTCAGGATCCATACGACTCCCTGGATCCCAAATTTACGATCCGGGAGGTCGTGGCCGAGCCGCTGCGGGCCCTGAAGCTCTGCCGGTCCGCGGAGGAGATCAACAGGAGGGTAGAGGAAACGCTGCAGCTCGTTGAGCTGACGCCGGTAAAGCTGTATTCCGAGCGTTATCCCCATCAGCTTTCGGGCGGCCAGCGGCAGAGGGTGGCGATTGCCCGGGCGCTGGTGTCCAATCCCGAATTCATCATTGCGGACGAGCCAGTATCCATGTTGGACGTGTCCCTTCGGGCCGGCGTGCTGAACCTTCTGCAAAAGCTCAACCGGGAACGGGGGATCGGCGTACTGCTCATTACCCACGATCTGGCTACGGCCCGGTTTTTGTGCAACCGCATCGTTGTGATGTATCTGGGGAAATTCGTAGAGATCACCGACCCCACTTCACTGGTAGACGAAGCGGCGCATCCGTACACCAAGCTGCTGATCTATTCTGCGCCGGATCTTTTTGCGGACATCGGCGACCTCATCCGGGTGGAGTGCGAAGCGGTAAGAGC
>CAJMOV010000176.1 GCA_905215125.1 uncultured bacterium
GGCTGCAAGTTTCAGGTCGATATCATCCGGAAGTTTGTGTAAAGTGAACGCCATCCGAAGTACGGCTGGACCCCGTCACCGGCACCCTGATCCGCGACGGCGTGCCCTCCATCATCAACCCCGACGACAAGGCGGGGCTGGAAGCAGCCCTGAAAATCAAGGACGAGACGGGCGCGCATGTCACCGTCGTCAGCATGGGGCCGCCGCAGGCCGACATCGCCCTGCGCGAAGCGCTGGCCATGGGGGCCGACGACGCCGTTTTGATCACCGACCGCGCCTTTGGCGGCGCCGACACCTGGGCGACCTCATCAACGCTGGCGGCCGCCATCCGCAAGCTGCCCTATGATCTCATCATCACCGGCCGTCAGGCCATCGACGGCGATACCGCCCAGGTCGGGCCGCAGATCGCCGAGCATCTCGGCCTGCCCAATATCAGCTACGCCGAGGAGATAAGGCTGGAAGGGGATAGCGTCGTCGTCAAGCGCCAGTATGAGGACCGTTATCATATGATCCGCGCCAAGCTGCCCTGCCTGATCACTGCGCTGAGCGAGCTGAACACCCCGCGCTACATGACGCCGGGCGGCATCTTCGACGCATTCCAGCGCAAGCAGATTACTGTTTTCACACGGCCTGATCTGGACATTGACGACGGCAACATCGGCCTGCAGGGGTCGCCGACGCGGGTGTTCAAATCCTTTACGAAAACCCCCAAGGCGGCCGGCACGGTGGAAAAGCTCGACCCGCGCGAAGGGGCGCAGGCCATCGTCGCGCGCCTTGCGGAAAAGCATATTATTTAAGGAGGCGAAGAACAGATGAGCAATCAGGAATATAAGGGCGTCTTTGTCTTCGCCCAACAGGTGGACGGTAAAATCGCCGGCGTCGCCTTCGAGCTGCTGGGCAAGGCGCAGGAGCTGGCAAAAGCGCGCGGCAGCGACGTCACCGCCGTCTTGCTGGGGTATAGGCTGGACGGCTTGGCCGAAGAGCTGATTTGCGGCGGCGCAGACCGCGTCCTGGTCGTCGATACCCCCGATTTGGAAGCCTACATGACTGAGCCCTATGTTTGGGCCATGGCCCGCGTCGTAAGCGAGTACAAGCCGGAAATCGTCCTGACGTCGGCGACGGCCATCGGCCGCGACATGGCCCCCCGCGTCTCGGCCCGCGTTCACACCGGTTTGACGGCCGACTGCACGGGTCTGGACATCCAGGAGGAAACGGGCAACCTGATGATGACCCGCCCCGCTTTCGGCGGCAACATCATGGCCACCATTCTGTGCCCCGATCACCGGCCGCAGATGGCTACCGTGCGCCCTGGCGTTATGCAGCGCACCGCGGCCGACAAAGGCCGCACGGGTGAGATCATCCGGCTGGACTGGACGGTGCCCGCCGAGCACAAAAACGTCAAGATACTGGAAGTGGTCAAATCCTGCGCCGAGGCGCTGGACATCCAGGACGCCAGGATTTTGGTGTCGGGCGGCCGCGGCATGGGCGGGCCGGAAGGCTTCAAGCTGCTGGAAGAGCTGGCCGCCGAGCTGGGCGGGACGGTCTCGGCGTCCCGCGCCGCCGTCGACGCCGGCTGGATTGCGAAGGACCGTCAGGTCGGCCAGACGGGCAAGACGGTGCGGCCCAACCTGTACATCGCCTGCGGAATTTCCGGGGCCATCCAGCACCTGGCCGGCATGGAGGAATCGGATTACATTGTCGCCATCAACCGCGACGAGACGGCACCCATTTTTGAGGTCGCCGATTACGGCATTGTCGGAGACCTGTTCAAGGTTGTCCCCCTGCTGATTGATGAGCTGCGCGCCCGCAGAAAATAATAAACAAGGCGATGGACTGTCTGCGTCCATCGCCTTTTTCTGTAAAGTGTAGAAATTGGGCCGCGGCGGCATGTATAGGGAGGAAGGCGTCAGGAAATTTCGTTTTCCAGATAGATGCCTTCAAGGATAAAAGCGCCGCCGAAGGGGGACTTCCCTGCGCCGCGGATAACGCCCTCGTCGTCCATTTCCACCCAGGTAACCGATCCCTGTGTCTCAATAGCGCTGTGATAGGCGCAGATGCTCCCCGTTTTTCCGGGCGGGACGGTTAAGTCCGCGTTGGGGGTTTGGGATCGCGGCGTGGTGACAGATGAGCAGAAGGAAAGCGGAAGGCTCTCCCTGATTTTTGCACAGACCAGCGCGCAGAGGGCTTCGTTATGGAGGAGGTTGTCGGTGACGTCCCAAGCGGTGGCGGCGGCCTGCGCCTGCGAATAGGCGAGAACGACGGGCGTATCTGACGTGTTTTCATATCGCGCCTGGCCAATGGGCTGGTATCTGGAATTGACGGCGCAATGGGTCAGCTGCACGTTGACATAATACCGCCGCGGCACATGCCGGGCGGCGGCGCCAAGCGGCAGAGGCATACGGCCTTCGGCCGCCTGCTGAAGCTGTGCGGAGGAAGGCGGCTCCCACGGCTGGAAAAGTACGGCAGCTGCGTAAACAGGCAAAAGGAAAAGGGGCAGAAGCAAAGGGAGAGCCAGACGAAAGCGTTTCCTGCGCATGAGCGGCGCTCCTTTCATGACAGACGGTTCTTTCCCTTATGATTTCACAAAGCACAGGGGTTGTCAACTGTTTTTATCCCACGAGCGGCGCGGTTTTGATTTTTTACAGGATAAAATGCGGCGTTGCGGAAAAGACAGGGATAGTGTATAATGAAAAACAATTCAGAAGCAGAAAGAGGTATGTGTATGGTTAAGATTACGGACGATATCCGCTATATCGGCGTCGATGACCGGGAGTGCGACCTGTTTGAAGGGCAATATATTGTCCCCAACGGCATTTCCTATAACTCCTATGTCATCCTTGACGAGAAGGTCGCCGTCATGGACACGGTGGATAAAAGAAAAGCAGAGCCGTTTCTCGCCAACCTGGAGCGCGAGCTGAACGGCCGCAGCCCCGATTACCTTGTCATCTCCCACGTCGAGCCGGATCATGCGTCCAGCGTCAAGGCGCTGGTGGACAGGTACCCCGGCGTCCGTCTGGTGGGCAACGCCAAAACCTTCCCCATGCTGCAGCAATACTTTGCCGACCTGGATATGTCGCAGGCCATTACCGTCAAGGAAGGGGATACGCTTAAGCTGGGGCGGCACGAGCTGACCTTCTATATGGCGCCCATGGTGCACTGGCCGGAGGTTATGGTCACCTATGACAGCTGCGATAAGGTGCTGTTCAGCGCCGACGGCTTTGGCAAGTTCGGCGCGCTGGACTGCGAGGAGGACTGGGCGTGCGAAGCGCGGCGGTATTATTTCAATATTGTCGGCAAATACGGGATTCAGGTGCAGGCGCTGCTGAAAAAAGCGTCCGCGCTGGACATCAGCATCATCTGCCCGCTGCACGGGCCGGTGCTGACGGAAAACCTGGGGTATTACCTGGAAAAGTATGATATTTGGAGCCGCTATGCCGTGGAAAGCGACGGCGTCTTTATCGCCTATGCCAGCCTGCACGGCAACACGGCGGAGGCGGCGCACAGGCTGGCCGGGCTGCTGCGCGATGCCGGCTGCCCCGAAGTTGAAATTACCGACCTTGCGCGCGACGACATGGCGGAGGCAATCGAGGGTGCGTTTGAGTTTGGCAAGGTGGTGCTGGCCGCATCTTCGTATGACGGAGGCGTCATGCCCTTTATGGACAAGTTCCTGCATCATCTGAAAGGTAAAAACTACCAGAAGCGCACCGTCGCATTGATTGAAAACGGGTCATGGGCGCCATCCGCAGCACGGACCATGAAAGAGACGCTTTCGCAGATGAAGGAGATCGCCGTCATCGAGCCGGTTGTCACCATCCGCGGCACCGTCAAGGAGAGCGATGTGAAGAACCTACGCCAGCTGGCCGAGGCCCTGGTACAGTAAAGAAAAAGGCGATGGGATGTCCCATCGCCTTGCTTTTTACTTTTGCGCCGTACCCTTTTTAAAGAACCGGCGCAGGGTTTCCGGGCTGAGTTGGGCCAGGATGATGGCGGCAAAGGTCAGCACGCAACCCAAAAGCTCGCGCACCGTCAGCCACTGATGCAGCAGCACCCCGCCACCTAGGACGGCGAAGACCGATTCCAGGCTGAGCAGCAGGGAGGCGACGGCGGGATCGGCGTCCCGCTGTGCGACGACCTGGAGTGTGTAACCAACGCCGCAGGACAGCACGCCAGAGTAAGCGATGGGCAGCCAGGCGTCCAGGATCTGCGTCCAGCTGGGCTTTTCCAGGATGAGGGCAAGGACAAGGCAGATTATACCGCTGACAAAAAACTGTACGCAGGACAGAGCGACGCCGTCTACTTTGGGCGAAAAATGATCGATAATCAGGATGTGGAAGGAGAAGCACAGGGCGCACAGCAGCACCAGAAAATCCCCTTTGGAAATGCTCAGGCTTTCATTGATACATAAAAGCGCCATGCCGCAGGTGGCCAGCACAACGCCGATCCACACCTGTATAGGCGGCTTTTTTTTGAGGAAAAGGCCAAGCAGAGGGACAATGACGATGTACAGCGCTGTGATAAAGCCGGCTTTGCCCGGCGTTGTCGTCTGAATACCGAACTGCTGCAGCATGGAAGCGATGCAGAGCGCAAGGCCGCAGAGAACGCCGCCTATGAGCAGCGTCTTTACAGGAATGGGCGCCGGCACCGCGCCATTTTGACC
>CAJMOV010000177.1 GCA_905215125.1 uncultured bacterium
GGTTTTTATGAAAGGAGAGGCAGACATGGCAGGCGACATCAAAGAACTCAACCTGCGGTTAAACCAGACATACCGGAAGCAGGATGATCTTTATCACGACTACGCTTCCCATTTTGGGCTGTCTGTCACAGGCTTTTGGATTCTCTATACCCTTTGCGAGACAGACGAGGACTATACCCAGAATAAGCTAGCGGATATGTGGTACCTGCCCAGGCAAAGCATCAACTCAGCCGTCGCCTCCCTTGTCAAAGCGGGCTATCTGCAGCTTGAGCAGATGGCCCTGGCGCGCAACAACAAAGCCCTGCGCCTGACGCAGAAAGGAGAGCTGTTCTGCCAAAAAGTGATCTATCCCTTTTACCAGCTGGAAGAGCGTATCCTCCGCAAAATGACCGATGAGGAACGACGCCAGCTTCTGGCCCTGTCCACCAAGCAGTATGAGCTGATGCGGGAGGAAGTTGAGGCCGCTATTTCAAAATAACCATTTAAAGGCATGCCCAACGCGCAATAGAGCTGACGTGCGGCAGTATGCCGCGCTTCAGCTCTGCTTTTTTTGGAGGAACATTTATGAAAACCCTGCTGCGGTTTTTAAGGCCGCATAAAAAATTAGTCATTTTTGTCCTGCTCGTCATGGTGCTGGATGTGGCGGGCGGGCTGCTGATCCCCACTGTAACGGCCAATATCATCAATTACGGCGTAGGGGGCGGGGACATCGGCTACATCCTTGAGCAGGGGCTGCTCATGGCCGTTATCGCACTGCTGACCAGCTTCGGAGCGCTGGCGGGCAGCTATCTGTGCGCCGATCTGTCCGCCAAGCTGGGGCGCGACATCCGCAACGCCATCTACGACAAATCCCTCGCCTTTTCGTCCTTTGACATGGAGACCTTCGGCACCGGGTCGATGATTACCCGCACGCTCAACGATGTCAACGTCGTCCAGCAGGCGGTCGTCATGTGTATCCAAATGGTGCTTCCGGTGCCGGTTGTCTGCATCATGGGCATTGTCATGGCGTCCTTTATCGACCCCATAATGGGCGGCATTTTGGCTTTCGTCACCCTGGCCATTCTGCTCATGGCTGTTCTAGTGATGAAAAAGGCAGGCCCGCTGTTTGAACGCCTTCAGCGCTTTCTGGATCGCATGAACGTCGTCATCCGCGAAAATGTGACCGGTGTGCGCGTCATCCGCGCCTTTCACAAGGAGGGCTATGAGGAAAAGCGGATGGAGGATGTCTTCGGCAGCTACAAGCAGGCGTCCATCCGGGTCAACCGCCTGTTCGCCGGGCTGGAAAGCATCGCCCTGCTGGTCATCAACCTGATGATTGTCGTCATCCTTTTTGTTGGCGGCAGCCGCACGGGCGCCGGGGCTATGGAAATCGGCGACATCACAGCGCTGACGGAATACGCTATCCTGATCCTTTTTTATCTCATCATGGCGCAGATGGTCATGGTCATGCTTCCCAGGGCGCTGGTCTGCATCCGGCGTATCCGCGATGTGCTCGAGCTCCAGCCGGAAATCCGGGACGGCGGCGTACAGCTGAAGGCGCAGGACAGCGACGACGCCGTCATCCGCTTCCGCAACGTGCGTTTCCGCTTTGCCGACGCCGATGAGGACACCCTGCACAGCCTTGATTTTTCCTGTATGCGCGGACAGACCACCGCCATCATCGGCAGCACGGGCAGCGGAAAATCGACCATTGCCAAGCTCATCCTGCGCTTTCACGATGTAACGGACGGCGCCGTGCTGCTCAATGGAACCGACATCCGCGATATTCCACAGGAGCAGCTGCGCAGCCGCATCGGCTATGTGCCGCAACGGGCATGGCTGTTTTCCGGCACAATCGCCGACAACCTGCGTTACGGCGCGCCCGACGCGGCAAAGGAGGAAATGCTTCGCATCCTTTCCGTCGCCCAGGCCGATTTTGTTAACAGCCTGCCGCAAGGCCTTGACTCGCCGGTGTCACAGGGCGGCACCAACTTTTCCGGCGGCCAGAAGCAGCGGCTGTCCATCGCGCGTGCGCTCATCAGAAAAGCAGACCTGTATATTTTTGATGACAGCTTTTCCGCGCTGGACTTCAAAACCGACGCCGCCCTGCGCCGCGCCCTTGCAGAGGAAACGCGGCAGTCGGCCGTCCTCATTATCGCGCAGCGCGTCAGCACCATACTGGGCGCCGATCAGATTATTGTGCTAGAGGACGGCGCCGTCGCCGGCGTCGGCACCCACGAGACCCTGATGCAGACCTGCCCCGTCTATCAGGAGATCGCAAAATCCCAAATGAAAGCAGGTGAATCCTGTGGACGATAACCGCATTGAACTGGACGAGGGCTTTGAGCTTTCCGCCCCGGACGACGCCGGACGAACACTCAGACGTCTTTGGGCGTCCGTCAACGATCAGCACAGACGTCTCGCCGTCGTCCTGATTTCCGTTGTCTTTTATACACTGCTCACCATACTCACCCCGCTGTACAGCGCTTACATTGTCGACCTTTTGTGGGAAAAAATCCAGGCGGCCTGGGCGGGCGGCGCTGCCTTTTCCATCACCTGGGCGGACGGGGGCCGCGATATCTTTGCCCTGCTGCTCCTTTATTTGGCGACGGGGGGCTTTTATCTCCTCCAGTCCTTTCTCATGGCCAGCTTTGCCGAAAAGCTCAGCTATCGCCTGCGCTGTGAAATCAGCCGCAAGCTCAACCGCCTGCCGCTGTCCTTTTACGACCGTAACCAGCCCGGCGCCATCCTCAGCCGCATCACAAACGATCTGGACAAAATGTCAGAGGCCTTCCAGACCGGCGTGCTCAAGCTGTTTACCTCGATTGGCATGATCGCAGGCTCGCTTGTCATGATGTTCCGCTTCAGCGCTTTGCTGACGCTTGTCTTTCTGTTCTTTATGGCCCTGTCCCTGCTGGCCACCAAAATCGTTTCCAAAAAAACGCTGGAATACGCCCTCGAGCGCCAGCAGTGTGTCAGCGACGTTACCGCGCTGGTGGAAGAAAATTACAGCGGCCGCACCATTATCAAGGCCTTCAGCCAGGAGGAGGCCAGCTCGCGCCGTATGCACGAGACAACGCAAAGGCTGACCGACGCTTCCCGCAAAGCCGATTTCATGATAAGCGCCATCAACCCGGCTATCCGCTTTATCAATCGCCTGGGGCAGATCGCCATCGCCGTCCTCGGCGGACGGATGCTGCTGCGCGGCGCTATGAGCGTCGGCGTTTTCCAGGCCTTTTTCCAATACGTCAACCAGTCGGCCGAGCCGCTGACCGAGCTTGCCTATATGGTCAACTCCATGCAGTCCTCGCTAGCCTCGCTTGAGCGTGTCTACCGCCTTTTGGACCAGGAGGAAATCACGCCCGATCCCGCTTTGCCGGACAGCGTGACCGACGCCGAAGGGCTTGTCGAGTTCCGCCATGTGCGCTTCGGGTACACCCCCGATCGCGTCCTGATGCACGACGTCAGCTTTACCGCCAGGCCAGGGCAGAAAATCGCCATAGTGGGCAGCACCGGCGCGGGAAAAACCACCCTCATCAACCTGCTGATGCGCTTTTACGAAACGGACGGAGGCAGCATCCTGCTCGACGGAAAGGATGCCAAAGCGCTGACCCGCGCCAACCTGCGCAGCAGCTTCGGCATGGTTTTGCAGGACGCCTGGCTGTTTGAAGGCACCATTGCCGATAATATCGCTTACGGCAGGCCGGACGCCACACGCGAAGAAATCATCGAGGCGGCCAAAGCCGCCCGCGTCGACTTTTTCGTACGCACTATGCCGCAGGGATACGACACCGTCCTCAGCGGCGACTCGGAAAACATTTCGGTGGGGCAGCGGCAGCTGCTGACCATCGCGCGCGTCTTCCTCTGCGACCCTGCCGTGCTCATCCTGGACGAAGCGACATCAAGCGTCGACACCCGCACAGAAGTAGAAATCGGCAAAGCCATGCGCCGGCTGATGAAGGGACGCACCAGCTTTGTCATTGCCCATCGGCTTTCCACCATCGTGGACGCCGATCTTATCCTTCTTATGCAAAACGGTAATATCATAGAGCAGGGGAAGCACCAAGAATTGCTGCAGGCCGGCGGCGCTTATGCCGAACTTTACAACAGCCAATTTGCCTGACGCTGCGGCAGGATAAACGCCTTTGCCCGTCGTCCCTTTTTAAAAACGAGGATCTCCGCCTTACAAGGCGGAGATCCTTTTGCTTCAACCGGGCTTCCGTTTTGCGCCAAACGACCCCGCGCCTATTTCAACCATCGGCGGACGGCATATCTGCCGCGTCTGTTTCGGCACTGAGACTGTTGCTTGTACGCGCTGCGTACAGCAGGCCTGCATCCTACCTGGGATAAACTGATTGAGGTCGATATCCAAGACAGCGGCAATCCGCGCGCAGATATCCAGGCTGGCGTTGACGCCGCCCTTTTCAACCTGCTGATACCAGCCGGTTGAAATCCCAGCCAGCTCAGCTACCTTTTCTTGGCTGAGACCTCTTTTCATGCGGGCATGGTAAATCGCACTGGCAAAATCCCAAGATATGTTCATATGTTCTCCCCCCTTTGCACAGTGCGCACTGCACACGGCGGCTTTATTGGGATAACGTATGCAGGAACGCTGAACAGGGAAGCAGAGCCCGCCTTTTTCTGCGCAATGCGCATATTTTGATTTTATTAGGTA
>CAJMOV010000178.1 GCA_905215125.1 uncultured bacterium
GGGTTGTCCATGACTGACAAAGATGCGTGGGCCGGGGAAAACCTTAACGCCTCTGCACAGCACATTGATTTCATGTTCGGCACCGACGATATGAACGTTGACGCCTATACCCGCAGCGGAAAAGTCGTCCCTGTTTTCAGAAGCGGAAAGTTTGTCATCTGACAGGCGCCGTGAGGGGAGGAGAATCTTTGACCACAACCACAGGACAACCTGGAAAGATTTTTACGAAAGACTATTTCCTGCTCATGGCAATCGAAATCCTTGTTGGCGTGTGCTCCATCATGTCAATGACGACCATGGTTCTGTACGGGGATTCCATTGGCCTGAACGCGACGCAGGCCGGCGCGATGTCTTCGGTGTTTGCCTTTTTCTCTCTGGCCGGCCGGCCGTTTTCCAGCCGTGCAGCTTCGCTTTTGGGCTATAAGCGGCTGCTGATTGTCAGCAACGTGATCTATGCGGTATGTCCTTTGGTGTTTCTTGTCACCGACAGCATGGCACTGCAAATCGCGTCGCGCGCGGTCAGCGGGTTTGTTATGGCTCTTTCGACCACGGCTTCCGCCACTATGGTTTCCGCTATCATCCCCAAAGACCGCTTTGCCCGCGGTATCGGATATTTTACCATAGGCTCTTCGATTACGACGGCCATGTCGGCAGGCATCGGCATCTGGCTCATCAAAGCCTTCGGCTACGGGGGGATGTTCCTGTCGCTGACGCTGATGATGGCCGCGGCTTCCGTTCTGTCCGTGCTGACGCAGGACACCAGAGATCTGTCTGAAGGCCCGGGCAGAAGCAGAAGCCTGGCCGGCGCCTTTGAAAAAAAGGCCGTGTTCCCGACGGCCATGAACCTGATTGTGTGCTTTGTGGCTATGAGCGTTTCCCAGGTGCTGCCGTTTTTTGCACTTGAGCGAAGCTGGAAGGACATCAGCTTCTTTTATGTGGTGTCGGCGGTCGGCGTAATCATCCCCAAGGTGCTGGCGGCGCCAATAGAGCGCCTGATGAAAAATATCGGCTTCCTGCTGCTGGGCTGCCCAATGATGATAGCTTCCTTTGTTATTCTTCAGTGCACGCCGTACAGCTATGGGATTATTGCCGCGTCGGCCCTTCTGTACGGGATGGGAAATAGCGCAGCCGGCATCGCCTTTAAGGTTTCCGCCGTATTGCGGGTGCCGCCTCAGCGGCTGGGCGCAGCGAACGCTACCTTCCTGCTGGCCGGCGACATTGGATATACCGTCGCGCCCCTGGTATGGGGCGGGTTTATGGATTCGTTCGAATCCGCGTGCGCCTTCTGCCTTTCTGCCGCCGCAATGGCTGCCTGTCTGGCCGTTTCACTTGCGGCCAACGCAGCCGCTGGCAAGGAAAAAATCTTTTAATATCACTTGGCGCAAAAAGGAGTACAGCCTATGCCCGACAGCAAATTTGAGCAATATATTGGTCTTTTTCACAACATCATGACGGGAATGCACGCCTGCTTCGGCGACCGCATCGAGTTTATCCTCCATGACGTCAGCAAACCGGAAAGCTCAGTGGTGGCCGTGGTGGGCAATGTGACGAACCGCCAGATCGGCGCGCCCCTGACCAATATCGTGATTGAGGCGCTGCAGCAATACGGCGACGATGCGGAGGACATTTTGGGATACTCTTCCCTTTCCAAAGACGGCCGGCCGCTCAAGTCGTCCACAATGTTCATACGCAATAAGGCGGGAAAAATCGTCGGCTGCCTTTGCTACAATCTGGATCTGACCGACATCCATGTTGCAGAAAAACTGCTGCAAAGCCTTTCGGGTATCGGCGGCCCCAAGCAGTCCGACAAGGACGGGGGGGAAATTTTCGCCCAGGACATTGGCGAAATGGTGGAAGAAATCTGCCGCCAGGAGCTGGATCGGAACTGCAAACCCGTCCCCATGATGACAAAAAGCGACAAGCTGCAGCTGGTGGGCGCTCTCGACGAAAAAGGCGTGTTCAGCGTGAAAAATTCCGCCGAAATGGTTGCGCATCTTTTGGGAACGTCTGTTTATACCATCTATAATTATCTGAAGGAAATACGGAACAAGTATTAAAGTAATAATGTCAGGAGGGATTTTATGAAAAAACGCGTAGAAAAGCTGCAGGCGATTTTGCGGCAGGACGGCCTTGACGGCGTGCTGTACGCCTCCAGCGCGAATATGCAGTATCTTTTGGACGACACATCCTATTACTGGCAGCGCTCTATGGAAACCGGCGGCATTGAAGCGGGACAGGGGCCAAACGGGCACTTCCTGAACCGCCCCGACGCAATTTTATATGTCCCGGCCGACGGCGAACCCATCCTGTTTCTGACCTATAACCGGGCCGAAACCATGGGCTGTACGGCCGTGAGACAGGTGGTTGACTATTATTCGCACCTTCCTCAGGCCATGACGGGGCTTGTCAAGGGCAAGAAGATTGGCTACGGCGAAAGCTGCGACACAGCGTTGCAGGCCATACTGGCGGAAGCCGCGCCGCTGGCGCAGGCCGTCTCTGCCGAATACTGCGCCGAACGCCTGCGCGTTGTCAAGGACGAAAAGGAAATCGCGGCGCTGCGCAAAGCGGCAGCCTTTACCGACGCCGCGATGGCTCATACCGTTCAATATCTGCGCCCGGGGGTTACGCGGAGAGAGGTCAGCAATATCATGGCCAAGTTCGGCCGCGACCGCGGGATCCGCGATCTGCCGTTCCCGGCGACCTGCCTGATGGTACATACCGACGATCCGGATGCGAAGGATGTCCACGCCCATGGTTTGGACGTCCCGATGCAACCCGGAACCAGCCTAGGGTTTGACTTCGGCTACGTCCTGGATGGCTACTGTTCGGATTTTGGCCGTTCGTTTTATTGCGGCAAGGCGCAGCCGCTGATTGCCGACGCCTATAAGGCGCTGCAACAGGCGCAGCTTGAGCTGTTCAGCCGCATCCGTCCGGGCATCGGACTCGGCATCTGCTTTGACACGCTATATGCCAGCCTGGAACCGACAGGGTACGCGCCCTATCTGCGCAAGCATATGGACTTTGGCCTTATGGGCCATCAGATCGGCATCGACGTACACGAGCGCCCGTGGCTGCACAGCGATCAGGAAGCGGTTTTCCAGCCGGGAATGGTGATGTGCATCGAACCGAAAATCTGGATCCCGGGAAAAGTATTTATGCGCGTGGAGGATATGGTGCTGATTACGGAAACCGGCTGTGAATCGCTTACGGCCTTTGACCGCGAGCTGTACGAGCTGCCCATTTAGCCTGCGGCGATCCGCGGGTGCAGCAAAAAGGAGATGATGACATGTTTCGCCGAATACAGTCTCTGCGCGAGAAGCTGCGGGCCGAGCAGCTGGACGGCATCCTGATCGCCCCCAGCGCCTCGATGCAGTATCTGCTGGAGGACGCCTCCTACCCCTGGCAGCGTACTCCGGACACCGGCTTCTTCCTTACATCAGAAACGCCGGACGCCTCCGGGCATTTTCTCAACAAGCCCGACTGCATTTTATATATTCCCGCGCAGGGGGAAGAAACACTGTATCTCACAAAATACCGCGCGGCCGGGATGCAGCATATCCCCATACGAAAGGTTGAAAATTACTACGTCATGCTGGGAGAAGCGCTGGCACGGGATTTTTACGGCCGTCGTGTGGCATGCGGTGAAAGCTGCTACCCTGCCCTTTGTTCCATTGTCCGAGAGATTGCCCCGTCGGCTGAAACGGTACCGGGCGAGCATCTTGTCGAGCAAATGCGCAAGGTCAAAGACGCCGGGGAAATTGAAGCCATGCGGCGCGTTGCACGGTTTACCGACGCCGCTCTTGAATATGTCGTGCCGTATCTGAAGGCCGGGGTCACTGCCCGGCAGGTGGAAGGTCTGCTGGCCAGCTTTGGCCTGGAGCACGGGGTGCAGGACATATCCTTTACGCCCACCGTGCGCTTCGTTCATCCCAGCATGCCCAACGCCCACGACATCGACGCCGCTTCGGTCAGCGAGCTTCTTGTTCCCGGCAGCTCCATCAGCTTTGATTTTGGGTATGTCATCGGAGGTTACAGTTCGGATTTCGGCCGCTCCTTCTGCCTGGGGAAAGCGCCGCAGCAGCTGCTGGACGCCTACAAAGCGCTGCAGTATGCACAGACTGAACTGCTTAAAACCATTCGCCCCGGCATGCCCATCGGCATGACATTTAACTTCCTGCGCGATCGCCTGGCCGAACGCGGGTGGGATAAAAATATGCGCCGGTACGGCGATATGGGGCTCATCGGCCACCAAATCGGTGTCGATGTGCATGAACGCCCATGGCTGTACGACGATTCGCCCGAAGTGTTTACTCCCGGCATGGTGATGTGCATTGAGCCGAAGATCTGGATCCCGGGCGCCGCCTACCTCCGCGTGGAGGATATGGTCCTCATTACGGAAGACGGCTGTGAATCGCTCACAACCTTTGACCGTGAGCTTTTTGAACTGCTGTAAGCATCCTGCGCAAATAAAAAAACCGAAGCCCTGTGCTTCGGTTTTTTGCTGACCAAATCCTTTCCTGCGACGGCCTGCCGGCGTACGCGGCAGACTCTAAAACGCAAAAGCAGCCGGAAAATCTTACAAGGGCAGAAAGATTTTCCGGCCGCTTCCATGGCACCCCCAATAGGAATCGAACCTATAACTAACCCTTAGGAG
>CAJMOV010000179.1 GCA_905215125.1 uncultured bacterium
TGGGTCGTTCGCGATCCGCGCAGCGGCTGCGCGCTGTTCAATCGCTATGAACGCCCGCCCCTGCTGCGGCCAATGGTAAGCCGCGCCGCAGTTCGCTTCAGCTATCGCCGCTTCCTCATGCTGTGCCGCCGTATGGGCATCACCCTGTTTGACGGGGCGACCAGCGAGACTATCGCCGGCTGGGCGGGGGAGTTCTGGCAGGAAGGGCCGTTGCGCCGTCTGCGCGAATTGTACATCCGCGCGCGGTACAGCCCCATGGACGTCAGCCGCGAAATGGCGGACGAGGCGGGGGAGATCGTCAGGCAGCTGAAAAAGGAAATGCCGCGTAGCCCCAAATAATCCCAAAATAAAAGCGGAGGAGAGTGCTTTATGAACCAATATCTGCAAAGCGCGCGGGAAATGATGCCCAAGCTGGCGGAAGACCGCCGCAGAATTCACCAGATGGGGGGCGTCGGGTTTGACCTGCGCCAAAGTGCCGATTACATCTTGGACGAGCTGGAAAAGGCCGGCATCGAAGGCAGGGAGATCTGCCCCTGCGGGATTGTCGCCACCATTGGCCAGGGGGGGAAGACCATCCTCCTGCGCGCCGATTTTGACGCCCTGCCGCTGGAAGAAGCGACCGGGCTGCCCTTTGCCAACCAAAGCGGAAGCTGCCACGCCTGCGGGCATGACTTTCACGCAGCCATGCTGCTGGCGGCCGCGCGTATGCTCAAGGCGCGCGAAAGGGAGCTGCGCGGTACCGTCAAGCTGATGTTCCAGCCGTCAGAGGAGACGCTGGAAGGGTCGATGGCCATGATCAAGGCCGGACTGCTGGAAAACCCGAAGGTGGACGCCGCCTTCGCCATACATGTCGGAGCCGGATCGCCGGCGTCGGAAACGGGTACGGTGCGGTACAGCCGTGGGGCAACCTACTCGGCCGGGGACAAGCTGGTCGTCACAGTGCGCGGCCGCGGAGGGCACGGCGCAACGCCCAGCAAAAATATCGACCCGGTGACGGCAGCGGCGCAGATTATCGTCGCCATTCAGCATATTATTTCCATGGAGGTGCCGACGAGCGAGCGCGTCACCGTCACCTTTGGCGTCATCCAAGGTGGAACGGCCGACAATATCATCCCCGACGAGGTGGTGTTCAAAGGCACCATCCGCACCTTCAGCCGCGAGATGCGCGAGTTTGTCAAGCGCCGTGTGCAGGAGATAGCCGAGCTGACGGGGAAAGCCATGCGCGCCGACGTTGAAGTGGCGTACAACCCGGTGTCGGTGCCCCCGGTCGTCAACGACGCCGCCATGGCAGAGAAGATGTTTCCCTATCTGGAGGAGATCACCGGCCCGGGCCGCACAGCGCTTCTCAACGAACCGACGTCTTTTGGCTCAGAGGATTTTGCCCACGTCACCGAGCGGGTGCCGGGGGTCATGATCAATCTGGGCGCCGGCACGCCCGACAAAGGGTATGATAAGGCCATGCACAACCCTGCCGTTCTGCTGGATGAGGGCGCGCTGCCTTATGGCGCCGCCATCCTGGCCAACTGCGCCGAACGCTGGCTGGAGGATAACCAATGATGAAAGGGTCTATCGGTATTCTCGGCGGGATGGGCCCGTTGGCCACCGCCGATTTGTTCCGCAAAATTGTGCTCATGACCGACGCCGATTGCGACAGCGGCCATATCCGCATTTTCATTGACAACAACCCGCAGATCCCCGACCGCACGGCCGCTATTTTACAGGGAGGCGAGGACCCTGTCCCGCAGATGCTTGCCGCCCTCAGAAGCCTTGAGCTGTGCAGGCCGTCCTGCATCGTCATGCCATGCAACACGGCCCATTACTTTATTGACCGCCTGCGCGAGCATACCAGCATCCCCTTTATCCATATGCTGGACGAGACGGCCAAACGCTGCGCCGCCCTTTTCCCGGGCAAAACGGCCGGGGTTTGGGGCACTAAGGGGACGCTTCAAAGCGGCCTGTATACCCGCGCGCTTGATGCGCAGGGGGTTAAAAGCATCCTGCCTGACGAAGGGGGGCAGGATACGCTGATGGATCTCATCTACCGCGTCAAGGGGGGCGAGACGCTGCGCGGTCGCGCTCCCCTGGCCGGCCTGATGGAGGAGATGTACGCGCGCGGGGCCGATTACTTCATCCTGGGCTGTACAGAGCTGCCCATCGTCATCGAGCAGCTGTGCCCACCGGGCGATTTCGTCGACCCGACGGCCGAGCTAGCGCGCGCCGCCATTGAATTTTGCGGATACAGCGTCAAAAAATAGCCCGAAACCGCTTATGGCAAAGCAGGATAAGCCTTTGCAGCCGGTGCCGCGTGCGATTATGCATGTGCTGGGCACGGCTGTCCTGTCGTCACAGCTCCGGCCGGGCGAAAGGTTCCCTTAGTCGGCCGCGGGGCGGCCGTTATCATGTCGTTGCCGTGCGGCTGCAGCAATTCCCCCTGCCGTCCGGCTGTGCGGAGCCGGACGGGAATCCCCGGGCGTCTGCAAGGGCATCCGGGGCTCTTGTGCATTTTTGCCGAAACGGCAAAAACCCCCTAGCCAAAACCCCAAAAGTATGCGATAATATGAATATACGCGCAATGATTATTTTAAGGAGTGTGTAACGATGAAAATTGGATTTATCGGCCTCGGCATCATGGGCAAGCCCATGAGCAAAAACCTCATCAAAAAGGGACATGAGCTGGTCGTCTGCGATCAGAACCCTGCGCCGGTTGAGGAGCTGGTTGCCTTGGGCGCCAAGCGTGCCGAGACGAGCGCCGACGTCGCCCGCGAGTGTGACGTCATCATCACCATGGTTCCCAATTCCCCCCATGTCCGCGCTGTCTGCCTGGGCAAGGGCGGCGTCATTGAAGGGGCCAAGGAAGGCACCGTCGTCATCGACATGAGCTCCATTGACCCGGTGGAATCCAAGGCCATCGGCGCCGAGCTGAGCAAGAAAGGCATTGAGCTGCTGGACGCCCCCGTTTCCGGCGGCGAGCCCAAAGCCATCGACGGCACGCTGTCGGTCATGGTCGGCGGGCGCAAGGAGACCTTTGACAAATACTATGATCTGCTCATGTGCATGGCCGGCAGCGTCGTTTATGTCGGCGAGCTGGGCAGCGGCAACGTCGCCAAGCTGGCCAACCAGGTCGTTGTCGCCCTCAATATCGCGGCCGTTTCTGAGGCGCTGACCCTGGCCAAAAAGCTGGGCGCCGACCCCGAGCTGGTCTATCAGGCCATCCGCGGCGGCCTGGCCGGATCCACTGTTATGGACGCCAAGGCTCCCATGATGATGGCTCATAACTTCAAGCCCGGCTTCCGCATCGAGCTGCACATCAAGGATCTCAACAACGCGCTCAACGCTTCCCACGCGGTCAGCGCCTCCCTGCCCCTGACGGCCTCCGTTATGGAGATTATGCAGGCGCTGAAAAACGACGGCTGCGCCGCCGAGGATCACTCTGCTATTGTGAAATACTACGAGAAGATCTCCGACGTTTCCGTCGCCAAATAATCACACCCCCTGACAGAAGCACAGAAGGACGGCGGCCTTTGCCACCGTCCTTTTTTATGTGTAAAGTTTTGCCGCGCTCTCTTGCCAAGCGGCCCAAGGTATGCTATGATGGTATTCAGAATATACATGAAATGGATAAAGGGGAAACGAATATGTCTTCAAACAAGAGGATCGATGTTATCGGCGTTCAGATGGATCTTGGCGCTTCCCGCCGCGGCGTCAATATGGGCCCCCTGGCCATCCGCCACTGCGGCCTTTTGAAAAAGCTGGAGGATTTGGGCTATGAGCCCCGCGACTGCGGCGATATTGTTCCAAACGCCCCGCAAAGCGACGGCGACCCCACTATGCACCACTGCAAAGAGGTATGTGAAAGCAACAGTCGCCTGTACCAGCGCACCTGCGAAAGCATCAAGGACGGCGCGATGCCTGTCATTCTGGGCGGCGATCACAGCATCGCGGCCGGCAGTATCCCCGCCGTCGCCGATTCGCTGGGAAAGATCGGCATCATCTGGATTGACGCGCACGGTGACTTCAACAATGATGAAAGCTCGCCCAGCGGCAACATGCACGGCATGCCCCTGTCGGCTGTCTGCGGCTGTGGGCCGGATGCCATGGTGTCCTTTGCCCGCGCCAGCCGCAGCGTCGACCCGAAGAACGCAGTCCTGGTCGGCTCGCGCGACCTGGACGAGAACGAACGCAAGCGCCTGCGCCAGTACGGCGTCACTGTCTTTTCCATGAACGACGTCGACAAGCTGGGCATGGCCGAGGTTATGCGCCGCGCCATCCAGATCGCCGGCGAAGGGACCGAGGGGATTCACGTCAGTTTTGACGTCGACGCCGTCACCCCTGAGTTTGCGCCGGGCACCGGTACGCCCGTCCACAGCGGTCTGACGGTTCGTGAGGCCTTCCTGGCCGCCGAAATGCTGTTTGAATGTGGCGACGTCGTATCCTTTGACATGGTTGAGGTCAACCCCATGCTGGATACCTGTAACAAAACGGGTGTTCTGGCATGCGAGCTCATTCTTTCCATGCTGGGGAAAACGCTCTATTAATTTCCTTTGTGCAGATCGTCTAAAAAGCCCCCCAGACAGTCTCCGCAGCT
>CAJMOV010000180.1 GCA_905215125.1 uncultured bacterium
AGGCGCAGCTGGCGCTGTGAGATGTATACGGCGGGCCTACCCCACAGCTGTGCGAGCAGGGCGACGTTGTCGCCGTACCAGTAACGGCGGATGAACAGGCTGCGGTCGTCGGGCGGCAGGGCGTCCAGCCAGCGGCTGAGCAGGGCGGACAGATCCTGCGTCTCGACGGCGCGTTCGACGTTCTGCGGTGTGGGGACACATTCTTCCAGCTCGCTTAAAAGCTGCTCGTCCCCAGAAAACCGCTTTTGCGCATGATTTTTGCGAAAGCGCGTAATGGACAGGTTCCGCGTAATGCGGCCGAGGTAAGCGCGCAAGGACTGCGGCTTCGGCGGCGGAATACTGTCCCAGGCGCGTGCCCAGGTGTCGCTGACACATTCCTCAGCGTCTTCATAGCTGGACAGGATGCTCATGGCGATGCTGTGGCACAGTCCGCCATATTTGGCGGCCGTTTCAGTGATGGCTGCCTCTGCCCGCTGCCAGTACAAGGCGACGATGGCGCTGTCGTCCATTCCGATCCCCCCTTTTAAAAAGCCTTCTGACCATAAAGACGCAAACGGACGCGGAATATTGCGATATAGCTCAGTATAACGGATTAGGTAAAAGAAAAAAGCCCGGCTGCTGCCGGACTTTAAAAATTCATTTATCAAGCAGTCCGCCGGGAAGGATGATGTCGGTAAGATCCTCGGCAGGGATCGTCATGGTAAAGGTACCCATGAAGCCCGGAGCCGCTTCATATTTGTCGAAGGAGAGCACCAGGTCGCCATTGGCGTCGACATAATATGGCTGATCGGCTCGGATGGCTTTAAAGTTGAGATCGGGCATATCGGTGTCGATAAAATATGCGACGTCGTCGCTCTGCGCCATCTGGGCGCGCATCTGGGCGGCGACCATATCGCTCAGGATGGAAACATAATCGGCATCGGGGAGGAACAGGCCGCTGAGGGGGACGAGAAGCCCTGTCTGCTTGTCGATGTTATAAAAGGTGTTATACTGCATGCTGCTTGCCATAAGAATGGTGGTATTCATTCCGATGGTCAGCTGACGGTCGCTGTCAATGTAGACTTTATAGGTTGATTCAATGCTTTCATGTCCTTCACTGAAGCCGTCCATGGAAGCGACGTCGGCTTCATATTGTGCGATGAGTTGATCGGCATAAGCATCGAACTGCTCGTTGAGCAGCCTTTCCGCCTCAGGGTCGCCCAGACCGGAAATATGCGGAGTTTGCAGCTTGATTTGTACGCCGTTTTGGCTGTTTTCGTACTCACGGAAGGTAAAGATGTGGACAAGTGCGCCAATAACAGGGATGCCGGAAAGCGCCTGCGCGGCGGCGGAACTGGTATTGGCGACAATACACAGCGCGAGCACGGCGGCAACGCCGCTGCTCCCGATGCGCCGGACCCACAGCACGGCCTTTTGCCGGCGGCGCCGAAAGGCGATTGCGTTTTCAACGCGCTCGTGCAGTTTGATGGGAATGGTTTGGGAATGGTATTGTTTTTTCATTTTGTCCATATGCTGACGTAGATTTGCCATAAAATGGCCTCCTCACTCCAGTGACTTTTTCAGAGTACGCAGCGCCGAATATAGGCGTGTCTTAACTGTGCTCAGGTTCATTTGCAGGATATCGGCTATTTCCGCCAGGGGTTTATCCTCAAAAAAGCGCAGGATGACGATGGCACGGCTCTTTTCATCCAGAACGTCAAGGAGCTCAAGGGCGTACAGTTCGCCGTGGTCGTCCTCGCGGCCTTCCTCCGTCAAAGGCAGCCCGATGGTTTCCCGCCGGCGTTTGCGCAGCAGGTCAAGGGCAGAGTTGACGGTGATGCGGTAGAGCATGGTGTCAAGGTATTCGGGGTGCTGGATTCTGTTTTGGTACTGGAAGATTTTGCACGCTGCCTCCTGCACGACATCCATGGCGTCCTGCTCGTTTTTGACGTAGCGGTAAGCCAGACGGTATAGGCGATCAGCGTTTTCGGTGATATGACGGCAAACAAGGTCTGCCCGATCGTTGGCTTTCAAACGGTTTGCCTCCCTGCTGCAGCTGGGCAATCCCTCTTTTGGGGACGTTTGTTAGACGGTGCGGCGCTGTAAAAAGTTTACCTCTTTCAGTCAAGCTGAAGGGAGAACCGGGCGAAAAAGCTGTGGGCATCGCTTTCAGGGTCGGCAAAAAGGGACTGTCCGATGATGTAGCCCTGTACGTCGACAGTATAGGTCAGCGTCACGCCGGCGCAGTGAAATATCGTACTTTCAAAAGGGGATTGAGCCAAAGCGCTCACAATGCGGCCGATGTCGCTGGAAAAGATGGCGTATTCCGGCTGCGCGCAGATGAAGGACAGGGCGGCGACGGCCCCTGCGGTCAGGTAAGACTGGGTGACAAGTTCTTTTTCGCTGCGAACAGAGAAGTGGAGACCGGTCAGCACGCCGTTTTGAACGTCGTAGGAAAAAGCCGGGAAAGCATCGTCGGAGGCCAGGGTGTAAATCATGCCGTCGTAGGGCCGATCCTCCCATTGCCCCTGATCATTGAGCTGCTGTGAAGGGTTTAGTCCAAGATAACGCATGCGGTCGTTCATATTGTCGGCAAAATCGGCGATGGTCAGATTTCCCCGGTGGGGCGGCAGCTGGGAAAGGCGGTCTACGCCCAGAGATAAGGCAAAGCAGAGGGCAAAGCAAATAGCCAGGACAGGGAGGCGCGCCCAATGGCGACTGCACAGCGTGTACTGGCCTTCCTCCTCCCAGGGCAGCAGGCCGCCTGATTGGACCGTTTTATAGCATTTGTACTGACGAATCCAACTGTAAATGGGGATGCAAAGCCCCATGCCGCCGCACAGAACCTGTCCGGTGCGGCACAGCGCGTCGAAATAGGAGGGCCTGCGCCCGTTTACAGTATACCGCAGGCCAAGCACAGCCTTGCCCGGCGTCGCGCCGGCAAAGGAGAGAAAAAGCGGCTCAAGAAAGAGGTTGAGCAGCAAAACGGCGATGGCGTCGAGTAAAAGCTCTCCGGTGCTGCGCGCAAGGGGCGGGGTGCGGAAGACAAAGCCGAGCACGGCGCACCACAGCACGCTATAAATGGACAGATCCAGTGTACGGGCCAGCCAGCGCCGCCACGGATGGGGCAGGGATACGGCGGGAACGTCGTCCGACAGGCTGAAGGCCTGGGGCTGTTTTTTACTGGCGCAGGCGACCCGGATCAGGTATATGTCGGGATCCAGATCGCGGTAGGTAGGGTTTTCGGCGCGGATGGCGCGACAGATGGCGTCCGTTTCCTCCAGGCCGGCCCGCTGACGTCCGATGTCGGCGATGCGCCTGTCCAGGATAGCTATAAGCTGCGTCTCGCCCGATTGAAGGGACCGGATGTCGCCCACCGGGACGCCAAGCCGCCGAAGCAGACCGATTTTTTTCAGAGCGTCCAGGTCCTCCTCCGTGTAGTTGCGGTAGCCGTTGGCTTGGCGGGAGGGGCGCAGGAGGCCTTCGTTTTCGTAATAGCGGATATTGGCCCTTGTCATGCCGGACAGGGCTTCAACTTCTTTAATGGTCATGGCAGTCGCTCCTTTCCGATGCTTACAGACAGGATACACTGTCAAGCTGCTTGACAGTCAAGCTTTTTTCACGCATGGGGGCCTTTTTTCCAGCATACCATAAAAATATGACCCTGGCTACCGGGCCGGAAGAAAGAAGCTGGAAACAAAAGGGGAGATTTCATGCAGATCCACATTGTGAAGCGGGGAGAAACGCTGTACAGCATTGCGCGGCAATACGGCGTCAGCCCGCAGCGCCTGGCGGCGGACAACGGCATGGCGCTGAACGGAGGGCAGGGCCTGGTTGTCGGGCAGGCGCTCATCATTCTGCACCCTGCCGAAATTTATACCGCGCAGCCGGGCGACACACTGCTGTCTATCGCGCAGCGGCATGGCATATCGGTTATGGAGCTGCTGCAAAATAACCCTTATCTGTCGATAGAAGGAGGCGTCAGCCCGGGCCAGAGCGTCGTCATCCGATTTGAAGGGGGAAAGTCGCGCCTTGTCACCCTGGGCGGTTATGCCTATCCCTACATCCAGCGGGAGGTGTTGGAGCGGGCGCTGCCCTTTATGACCGGCCTGACCATTTTCGGTCACGGGTTTACCGAAGAGGGGGATCTGATTACCGTCGACGATCAGGGGCTTATCAACGCGGCGTACCGGTATCAGGCGGCGCCCATTTTCCTGCTGTCCTCCATTACCGAGGACGGGACCTTCAGCAGCGCGCGCGCCAGCCTGCTGTTTAACAGTAACGGGCTGCAAAGTCGCGTCATCGACAGCATGATTGCCGTCATGACGCGCAAAGGGTATCTCGGGGTCGACATCGACTTCGAGTTTATTGAAAGCAAGGATGCTGAAGGATACCTCGGCTTCCTGCGCAACGTCGCTGCAAGGATGCACGAGCACGGCTTTACCGTCAACGTCGATCTGGCGCCCAAGACGTCGGCCGATCAGCCGGGGCTTTTGTATGAGGCGCACGACTATGCCGCTATCGGCGCCATTGCCGACACGGTATTTCTGATGACCTATGAATGGGGGTATACCTACGGTCCGCCTATGGC
>CAJMOV010000181.1 GCA_905215125.1 uncultured bacterium
TTATCTTCTTTAGTCATAGCCTACCTCTTTAGTCTATTCCTTTATAGTCAATTTATTGACTATATAAGTATAGCACACTTTTCTATGGATTTCAAGACTATCCCAAGCAGTTATAACTGAATGAACTGCTGAACGGTATAAGCGATAAGAGTATACAGATTGTAACCGTAACGGCAAAAGAAATCGCGGAAGTCGAAAAAGCAGAGGACTAACCTCACTATAAGGGAAATCGGAGATTGCAGCGCATAACAACTGCAATCTTTTTTGCGCTCAAAATCAAGGAGGACGCGCAACAAAAGCCGCCTTTCAAACGGGATATTGAGTGAGGGAAAATAAACGGGTTTGGGATTTTCCCAACAAGCCAAAAAGGGCAAATGGGTACTCATTTGCTGTGCTTGCTCCCTGCTCAAAATAAGGAAAGGACGGGAAAGGAATGGAAAAGAAGCGAGAAGCAGAACATACCGATTTGTTACCTAAAAAGGGCAACCCCTTGCATGAAATCGTATGCTATCAAATCGGCGGGACGGTCTTTGAAATCGAAACTTCCTGCGGCGGCTCCGAACTGCTCTACGACAAGATGACGCGCCTTATCAAAGCGGAAACCGTCGAAACGCCTGCTGACAAGAGAAGCAAGGAGCGTTATAATAGCGATAGCAACCTGTTTGTCGGGCGTTCATTACAGGAGGAATGAACCATGAAACCATATCCCGACAACATTACCGCTTTGTATGCAAGGCTTTCCCAAGAGGACGCTTTGGACGGAGAGAGCAACAGCATAGCCAACCAAAAGAAAATCTTGCTTAAGTATGCAGAGGACAACGGTTTTCCAAACCCAACCTTTTTCATCGACGACGGCGTATCAGGGGTAACTTTTGATAGACCCGGCTGGAATGAGATGATACGCCTTGCGGAAGCGGGAAAGGTCAAAACCGTTATCGCCAAGGATATGTCCCGCATGGGGCGGGATTATCTGAAAGTCGGCTACTACACCGAAAGTTTCTTTGCCGAGCGTGATATTCGCTATATTGCAATCAACGACGGTGTGGACAGCGATAAGGGCGACAACGATTTCACCCCGTTTCGCAACCTGTTCAATGATTTTTATGCCCGCGATACCAGTAAGAAAATCCGCGCCGTCATGCGGGCAAAGGGCAACACTGGGGAACACCTCTGCACCAATCCGCCCTACGGGTACATGAAAGATCCGGCGGACAAAAAGAAGTGGATTGTGGACGAGGAAGCCGCCGAGATCGTCAGGCGGATTTTTGACTTGTGCGTTGCCGGAAAAGGGCCGATGCAGATAGCAAAGGCATTGACCGCCGACAAGGTTTTGACCGTCAAAGCGTACTACGCAAAACGGGACGGGAAACCTATGCCGGACAATCCTTATCGCTGGTCTGTGGAAACCATACGGGGGATTTTGGAACGCCCGGAATATACCGGCTGTACGGTGAACTTCAAAACCTACTCCAAGTCCCACAAACTGAAAAAGCGTCTGCAAAACGCCCCGGAGAATTACCGTATCTTCCCCGATACGCAGCCCGCTATTGTTGACCGCAATATATTTGAGCGGGTACAGGAACTTCGGGTAAACAAACGCCGCCCCGCCAAACAAGCCCAGCGGCAAGGGTTGTTCTCCGGCTTGCTCTACTGTGCCGATTGTGGAAGCAAACTGCATTTTGCTACGGGCAAGAACATGACCCCGGAGCAGGATTGTTACCGCTGCGCGAGGTACAAGAGCAATACGGGCGATTGCACCATGCACTTTATCCGCGAGGAAACGCTGAAACGGTTTGTGCTGCGCCGGATATTCGATGTAACCGCCATGTTCTTTGAGGACATTATGAGTTTTCAGAAAGCGGTGTATGAGCAGCGGTTTGAAGAAGCGGAAAAGGCGACAAAAAAGCGCAAGCGGGAAATCTCCCAAGCCGAAAAGCGAATTGCAGAACTTGACCGAATTTTCAAGCGCATTTATGAGGACGATATATCCGGCGCAATTTCTCATGAACGGTTTTTGAAGTTGTCCGCCGAGTATGAAGCGGAACAGAAAGAACTGACGGAAAAGGTCAAAGCAGACCGGGAAATGGTAAACGCCTACGAGCAGGACAAAGCGGATTTTGACAGTTTCGCAGCGGTCATCCGGAAGTATGTAGGGATTACCGAACTGACGCCCACGATTGTCAATGAGTTTGTGAAGAAAATTATCGTCCATGCGCCGGACAAGTCCAGCGGCCACCGGCGGCAGAAAATCCAGATTATTTGGAACTTCGTTGGGGAACTGAAGTAGGACAAGGACAAGCAGACCATTGAACGAGAAAGAAAAAGCAGGACAGCATAGCAATTTGCCATGCTGCCCTGCAAGATACCGTTACTTCCTTATGGGTGGGCGGCTAGGGGAAGGGGCCTTGTTTTATGCATTGGGAATTGCCTTGACCAAACCGCCGCGGTTGAGGATCCGCAGAAATTGACCGACGTATTCCTTATCGCCGCCGCCATTTTCCCAAACGGCGCGCTCGGCAATTTCTTCAAAATCATAACGGCCACACGTCCAGTAAAGGATACAGCTTTCCAGCGAATGGTTTTTTTCATGCTGTGCCATCAGGCTGTCCGAGCCTTCAGCGGCAATGAGCGCCTTGATTTTGGCGCCGTCGGCGTCGCCGGCAAAGGTGCGGATCAGCTTAGGCCTCGCCCCCTGGATGGGTGTGGCTGCCGGCTGTGGCCGCGTCATGCCGTGAAGGGCAAGCGTACGGCGCAGCGTCTGTTCTTTCAGGGCCTCCAGCTTGGCGCGTTCGTCGCGCAGCACGCTTTCCATATTGGCGGATAACGCGCCGGGATACAGCCTATGCAGGTTCTGCAGGGCCCAGGCGGCGCCTTCTTCAGTGAAATCCAGACGGCGGACCAGCTGCTGGGCGCTTTCCCCCTTCTGCCGCCACAGCTCGACCTCGCGGCGAAGCGAAGCGGCGTAGCTTTCGCCTGCACGGGCTAGCAGCAGGTTGGCTTCCTGCTCGTCCATGCTGGCTATCTGCCACAGCATACCGCCGGCGACGGCTGCCACCTTGGTAATCAGGGTGGGATCGATGCGCTCAACAGTGTCGCCGCTGGTGTGGTAAAACAGATCAGGCCACTGGGTAAAGCTGACACAGGGGATATCGACAAGCGGGTCGCTGAGGATCTGGTGGTCGCTGCCCGTGCTGAAAGCGCGGACGGCGAAGCTGTGCATCCCAATAAATTCAGACGGGTGCCCGAGAGCCGAATGATCGCAGTTGGCGGCGTCAATGGCCATAGCCGCCAGATCGTTGACGAGTGACGCGCCGGCCTGCGGTGTGCGGAAGGCGACGACCGGGCCTGCTGTGCCGTCCTGCCGGGCGCCAATCATATCCAGGTTGACGCCGGCGACGACTTTCCTGCGCCCTTCCTCGCCCAGGCCGGCGAGATAAGCGTTGGTTCCCGTCATTTCTGGGACGAGCAGCATACGAATGGTTCGCTGCGGCTGCGGCAGGCGACCGGAAGCAATCAGGCTGCCCAGGGCGCGCATGGTTTCCATAGCGCCGGCACAGCCCGAGGCATTGTCGTTGGCGCAGGGCTGCGGATGGCACAGATGGGCGACAAGCAGCACCGATTCGTCGGTCTTGCCGGGGATGGTACACAGGACGTTTTCTATTGAGCCGTCGTAAAAGCTGGCGTCAATATACCCTTTGGCGCGGGGGCAAGGGGGCAGGCTGGGATCTTTTTCATAGGCGGCTTTCATATCGGCACACAGCTTGCGTAGCCTGTCTCCCTGCCGCGGCGTGATGGCAAAGGCCCAGCCGCCGACCTCGCGCTCATTGGTCGTGTCAAAGGGAAAGGAGTGATAGCAGCGGCAGTCGTAGAGCTCGGGCCGGCTGCGCAGGCCGGGATCATCCTGCACACGATCGGTTAAAAGGCCGGCTGCGCCTTTTTCTTCAAACAGCCAGCGGGCGCCGTCGCGGGTGAAAATATCCATCAATACCAGCTTGCCGTGCAGGTCAACGTCGCGGCAGCTCTCCTTTGTCGAGCCCAACGGCAGGCAGACGATGTCAAGCCCCTCATCTCGGAAATCGGCAGCGCAGCTGCGCTGGGAAATGCAAAGGGGCGCCGCCGTATAGTCACATAGAACCTCTTCATGCGGGACGCAAAGGGTCAGACGGGCGTCGGTGCAGCTCCATTCCCGCATGATGGTATCTTCCAGGTATTTCTGCTCGCCGTCAGCGCAATAGGACAGGATACGGCTTTCCAGTCCTGCGGCTTCCAGCGCGTCGCGGCAATATTCTGCGGCGGCCCGGTAGCCTGGCGAGGATTGGATGCGATGATAAAGGGTGATGCGGCGGACGTGCTCCATGGCCCGTTCCGGCGAAACGGCCCCCCGGAGGGCCTGGATGATATCTTGCATAGCAGTTTTCTCCTTTCTATAGATGAGCTTCCAGCTGTGCATATGGCTGGAAAAGGGAGGCGCTTTCCGGTCAAAACACACAGCCACAACCGCGTTTTGCCTGGAAATAAGCAAAACGCACCC
>CAJMOV010000182.1 GCA_905215125.1 uncultured bacterium
AGACAGAGGGACCTGAGGAGGAAGAAAAGTGGAGACGCGGCTGCGCGGCGCACATCGACAGCATAGGGATCCTTTGCTTTCCGAGCTGCGTTGAGGTGTCACACGGTAAACGCCGGGTTTTCGCTTTATTATTGGGGCTCATACAAGCAGCATTTTTTCACATGGTCATTCACAATTCCGATCGCTTGCATATAGGCATAAATAATCGTGCTGCCTACAAACTTAAATCCACGCTTTTTCAAATCTTTGCTGATCCGGTCAGAAAGCAGTGTCCGTGCAGGGATTTCATCCTCGCTGCTGAAATGGTTATGAATGGGCGTATTGTCAACGTAAGACCAGATAAATGCGTCAAAGCTGCCGTATTCCTCTTGTATTTTTATAAATTGCTGTGCGTTGATGATTGCAGATTTGATTTTTAATCTGTTGCGGATGATTTTTTTGTTTTTCATCAGCTCTTCGACCTTTGTATCATCATACAGCGCTACCCTTCTGCAATCGAATTTGTCAAACGCCTCTCTGAATGACTCCCGTTTATTTAATACTGTCAACCATGACAGACCTGCCTGCATACCTTCAAGTATCAGCATTTCAAAAAGTCTGTCATCATCGTGAAGGGGCTTTCCCCATTCATGGTCATGATATTCCTTATACAGATCTGTGGTCGCCCATGAACATCTTTCTATATGTTCTTTTTCCATAGGGCCCTCCGTTTTACAGGCTTGAATTTCATGGAAGCAATGGTGAAATTACAACGTCACTTCCTCGCCGGCTTGGATGATCAGCCGGTTTTCGGGGGTAAAGGCGGCGGCGACGGCAGGGTCGAACAGCTGCTGCCTGGGGTTCATGTGGATAGGTACGGCGTGTTTGGCCGCAATGACGGCAGCGCAGCGGGACGCCTCGACGGCGTCCATGTTGTAAGTGCCGTCAGTGGGCAGAAAGGCGTAGTCGATACCCTTTTGCGGAAAGGTCTCCATCTCAGAGAAATAGGAGGTATCGCCGGCAAAGTACAGGGTCAGCCCCTCGCCGCGGACGATGTAACCGACGCACTCGGTGCGGGGGTGATTACTGTTTTCTGCCGGCACCGCTTCGATGGACAGGCCGCAGACGGTAAAGGTCTGGTATTGCCCGTCCCGCAGGGCGTCAAAGCTCTGGATGACGGTACAGCCGGGATTTCTGGGCATTTTATCGACGGCAATGTGGTCAAAGTGCTGATGTGTGACCAAAATGAGGTCGGCCGGGCGGTCGTAACCTTCACCGGCATAGGGATCGATGTAAACGGTCTTGCCGTCCGACGTGGTCAGGCGCAAGCTGCCGTGGCCCTGGAAAAGAAGGCGCATGAAAAACACTCCTTTCAATGAAAGCAAACCGGCCGGGGCTGACCCGGCCGGTATTGGTTACTGGAAGTAGCGGACGCCGCCCTCGAACAGCGGCTGGAACTTGTTTCCGGGGATGTTTTTGGCGACATTTTCGCCCACGCGCTCGCTGTGGCCCATCTTGCCCAGCACACGGCCGTCCGGGCTGGTGATGCCCTCAATCGCCATGCAGCTGCCGTTTAAGTTGACGTCGATGTCCATGCGCGGCACGCCCTGATCGTCGCAGTATTGCAAGGCGATTTGGCCGTTCTCCGCAAGCTGCCTGAGCATGTCGGGGCTGGCCATGAAGCGGCCCTCGCCATGGGAGAAGACGATGCGGTGGACCTCGCCCGGCCTGCACAGCGACAGCCAGGGCGACTTGACCGATGCCACGCGGGTGTAGGCGTAAAGGCTCTGGTGCCTGCCGATGGTATTGAAGGTCAGCGTCGGGCAGGTGTCGTCCAGCGCGCGTACTTCGCCAAAGGGCAGCAGGCCCAGCTTAATCAGGGCCTGGAAGCCGTTGCAGATGCCCAGGGCCAGCCCGTCGCGCCGGTTCAGCAGGTCGTGGACGGCGTCGGTCAGCGCCGGGGCGCGGAACAGTGCCTGGATGAACTTGCCGGAGCCGTCCGGCTCGTCCCCGCCGGAAAAACCGCCCGGTAAAATAAGCATCTGCGCCTGGGAGATGGCCGAAACCAACTCCCGCGCGCTCTGCTTGAGCAGATCGGGCGTCAGGTTGCGGATGAGGACGATGCGGCCGTCGCCCCCCGCCCGCTGTACGGCGCGCAGGGTGTCATATTCACAGTTGGTGCCGGGAAAAGCGGGGATGATGGCCAGTGGCCTGGCCGTTTTGGCCATGGGCCGGGCGGGCAGCGTCCTTTCCCACAGCGGGGCGGGGACGGCGAGGGCCGGCTCATCCGTCCGGGTGGGATAGGTGCTTTCCAGCGGGGCGAGCAGGGCGGCTTTAGCTTCGTCCAGCGTCAGGGAGAAGGACTTAAAGGCCAGCGCCTTGCCGCCGGTGACGCCCAGCTTCCGGCCGAAGGGGCAATCCTCTGCAAGCTCGGCAACAAGGCCGCCGCAGGCGGTGTCAAACAGGATACTTTCATCCGCCGCGGGATCGAGGCTGAAGCCGATGCCGTTACCGATAGCCATTTTGGCCAGCCCTTCCAGCACGCCGCCCGAGGACAGTGCCCAGGCCGATAGCACCTTGCCCTGCGCGCACAGGCTGTGGAATTGTTTCCACAGGGCCTTTGTACCTTCCAGATCGGGCGCGCCGTCCTTCTGCGGGGCAGAGAAGAGGTAAACGGGGTGGTTTTCCCCCTTGAACTCGGGGGAAAGGACACTTTTGGCGTCCATGGCCGTGATGGCAAAGGAAATGAGAGTGGGGGGCACGTCGATATCATTAAAGGTGCCGCTCATGGAATCCTTGCCGCCAATAGCGCCGACGCCCAGGGCCATCTGGGCGCGGAAGGCGCCGAGCAGGGCGGCAAACGGCTTGCCCAGGCGTTCAGGCCGGGTGCGGTCAGGCTTTTCAAAGAACTCCTGCATACTGAGCCAGACGCGGTCGGGGTCGGCGCCGGCCGACACCAGCCGGGCGATGGAGGATACGACCGACGCCTGCGCGCCGCGGAAGGGGCTGCGCGCCATCAGGTAGGGGTCAAAGCCCCACGCCATGACGGAAGCGGTGCTTGTCTCGCCGCCCAGAACGGGCAGCTTGGCCGCCATGACCTGTGTGGGCGTCAGCTGGTTTTTGCCGCCGAAGGGCATGAGGACGGAGGATGCGCCGATGGAGCCGTCAAACCGGGTGCCCAGGCCCTTTTGCAGGCAGACGTTGAGGTCCGACAGCACCGAAAGCGCCCGCTCGCGCATGGGCAGGGAGGGATGGTCGGCGGCCTCCTGCGCCGCAGAGGTGAGGGGGACGCGGACGGCCGACTGCTTTTTGGCCCCGTTAGAGCTTAAGAAAGCGCGCGAAATATCACATACCAGTTGCCCACGCCAGCGCATGCGCAGGCGCGGCTCTTCGGTGACGACGGCGATGGTGCTGGTCTCCAGGTTTTCACGGGCGGCCAGCTCGCAGAAGGCGGCGACGTCGTCAGGATCGAGAACGACGGCCATGCGCTCCTGCGATTCGGAAATGGCAAGCTCGGTGCCGTCCAGTCCGTCATACTTTTTAGGCACGCGGTCGAGATCGATGTCCAGCCCGTCAGCCAGCTCGCCGACGGCGACGGACACGCCGCCCGCGCCAAAGTCGTTGCACCGTTTGATGAGCCGGGTGGCTTCCGGGTTGCGGAACAGGCGCTGGATTTTGCGCTCCTCCGGGGCGTTGCCCTTCTGTACCTCGGCGCCGCAGGCCGTCAGGCTGTCGGTGCTGTGGCTTTTGCTCGAACCGGTAGCACCGCCGCAGCCGTCGCGTCCGGTACGCCCGCCCAGCAAAATGACAATATCGCCCGGCTCGGGGCGTTTACGCACGACGCTGCTGGCCGACGCCGCGCCGACGACGGCGCCCGTCTCCAGCCGTTTGGCGACATAGCCTTCATGGTATACCTCTGACACAAGGCCGGTGGCAAGGCCGATCTGGTTGCCGTAAGAGCTGTAGCCGGCGGCCGCCTTGCGGCAGATGGTACGCTGGGGCAGCTTGCCGGGCAGCGTTTCCTCCAGCGGGGTGCGGGGGTCTCCCGCACCGGTGACGCGCATGGCCTGATAGACGTAAGCGCGGCCGGAGAGCGGGTCGCGGATGGCGCCGCCCAGACAGGTCGCCGCGCCGCCGAAGGGCTCGATCTCGGTCGGGTGGTTGTGGGTCTCGTTTTTGAACATGATGAGCCACGGCTCATCCTTGCCGTCCACATTGGCGGTCACGACGATGGAGCAGGCGTTGATTTCGTCGGAAGCGTCGAGGTCGTCGAGCTTGCCCATTCTGCGCAGGGCTTTCGCGCCGAGCGTCGCCATATCCATCAGGGAAATATCCTTTTTGCGCTCGCCGTAGACATCCTTGCGCGTATCGATGTACAGCTCATACGCCGCCTTGACCGGCGCGGTGAATCTGCCGTCGTCAAAGGTGATTTCGTCAATCGCAGTGAGGAAGGTCGTATGGCGGCAGTGATCCGACCAATAGGTGTCGATGGCGCGCAGCTCCGTGACGCTCGGGTCGCGCTTTTCGGTATCGC
>CAJMOV010000183.1 GCA_905215125.1 uncultured bacterium
CTCCAATACCGTGTTGACCATATCGTCTTCAAAAACACAGCGGTTATCCAGCCTGACGCAGGCGCCGCAGGCGGCGCAGTCGCGCACCGGACCTTTGCCGACATGGATGATTTCGGCGCGAACCCCCTCCCCTTCCAAAGCGGATGCCACCTCACTGAGGGCGGTATAAGTACAGCCGCGTTCCCGCGGGCTGCCGTTGAGCAGTAACACTTTCATGCGCTTCATCCTTTCTTGGTTTTTTCCTTGCCCTTTCAGTATAATGGTGGAAACGGGAAAAAACAACCCGCTTCAGAAAACAATGGGCTGAAGCTGCTCTCCTTCCATCGCACTGTCCAGAGCTTTGGCGCACTGGGTAAAATCCGCTACCATGGACCGGGGCTTTTTCCGCGGATCGTCCTGGCGGAAGGGGACAAAGTAGACCAGCCTGCGGTTGAGCAGGCCGCCGATGTTCTGCGCGGCGGTGCCCAGCGCGTCGTTCGTCGAAACGGCGAGAACAAGGGGGCGGCCGTTGCGCACATGGGCCTTTGCCGCCATAAGCACCGACGTGTCGGTGATACCCCAGTTGAGCTTTGCCAGCGTGTTGCCGGTGCAGGGGGCGATGAGCATGATGTCAAACAGCTTTTTGGGCCCCACCTGCTCGGCTTCAACGATGCTTGTCATAGCAGGGCGGCCGGTGATCTCTTCGACTTGGGAGCGGAAATCGGCTGCGGCAAAAAATCGGGTGTCGGTCTCTGCCGACGCGGGGGATAAAATGGCGGTGACTTCATTTTCCTCCGCCAGGGCGCGCAGGACGTCAAGCGCGCGGGAAAAGGTGCAGAACGATCCGGTGATGCAAAAGCCGATGCGTTTATCTTTCATCCTTTCTCCTCCTCCAAAACAGCGCAGATGGTGTCGCGGATGATTTTGGCCGACGTCAGCGGCGCAACCTTGCCGGGCAGGGACAGCGCCCAATGCACCTGAAGCCCCAGCTCGCTGGCATAGGCGAAATCCACCCCGCCCGGACGGGAAGCCAGGTCGATGACGACGGCGTCCTCGCGGATGCGTCGCAGCTGCGGCTTGCCCAGCACCAGGAAGGGTACGGTGTTGAAGACGGCGTCAAACCCCTGCAATTCGTATTCCAGCGTGCCGGTGACAAGCGCCCGGCATCCCATGGCGCGGATGAGCGCAAGGTCGGCCGGCTTGCGCGCCGATACGGCGACGTCGGCCCCCAGCGCGCGCAGCAGTGGGGCCAGCAGCCGGCCGATGCGCCCGCACCCGACGACAAGACACCGGCTGCCGTTTAAGGTAATGGGCATTTCCTCCATGGCGATTTGGATGGCCCCCTCGGCTGTCGGCACAGCGTTGGCGATTTTCAGCTCCTCCCGCTCAAAGTAGTCGACAAGGCGCAGCCCCTGCGCCTGGGCCAGCTGCTTCGCTTCGTCGGAAACGGAGCCGGCGCACACCAGCGTCCCCGCTTCGATGACGGCGAACACATCGGCAACGGCGCACCCCTCACGCGAAAGGGGGGCGTTGAGAATCCCCCGCTCGCGTGACAGCGGCATGGGCAAAACGACGCAATCGGCCCCCGCGCAGGCGGCGCGCGCCGTGTCCTCCTGCTGTACGCCGGCGGGTAGGCTGCACCGCTCGAGCGCGCATGTGCGAACCCTGTGCCCGTCCTGCGCCAGCAGGCCGCACAGCCTGGCCTGACGGCTGTCTCCGCCAATGACGGCAAAGATTTTTTTCTCCGCTTTCTGCAATCTGCTCCTCTCCTTTCTCAAGCCAGGCAAAATGCCGCCGTGCGGCCATTTCGCCGGATAAACAAAAACCTCTCCTTCCATGGTATGAAGGAGAGGTTTTTCTTGTTTATGAGAGGGCGCATTCTTTTCCCTGTTTTCTATTTTTCGACGGCCCTTTGCACAAGGTCGGCCAAATCGTCGCCGGCGCGCGGCTTGGCCAGACAGCGGATACGCGTCTTCATATCCTCTACGCGCTGCGGATCGGTGAGCAGCATGGCGATGGCCTCATCCAGGGGGAAAATTTTGTCGGCGCGCATACAGGCGCCTTGGTTGAGCAGGAATTCCAGGTTACGCTCCTCATGCCCGGCGATGGGATTGACGGCCACCATCGGCAGGCCCTTGAGCAGCGCTTCCGTTACCGTCAGCCCGCCCGGCTTGGAGACCAGGATGTCGGCGGCATCCATCATGATATGGACGTTGTCGACAAAGCCGTAGACGTGGATGTTGGCGTAAGGCATACTGTCGCGCAGGCGCTCAAACTCCTGCCGCTGACGGTTGTTGTGCCCGCAGATGACGGCCAGCTCGAACCGCGCGCGCAGGGAGAGGATTTTGCTGGCTTCATCATCGACCAGGCCGTAGCCCAGCCCGCCCCCCATCAGCAAAATGACCCTGCGATCCAGAGAAAAACCCAGCTGGCGGCGCGCCTCCTCCTTATCCATAGCGCGATAGAACTTGGGGTGCACCGGGATGCCGAAGGGGTGGATGATGTCCCGCCGTATTCCCTTTTTGACGGCGCGATAGGTCAGCGCCTCGCTGGCGGTAACAAAGTAATCCATGGTCGCCAGCGTCTCCCAGTAGGGATGGATGGTGTAATCAGTGCAGATACCCAGCAAATCGGCGCGGCAACGGCCTTTTTTCTTGAGCTCGTGCACCAGCTGCGCAGCGAAAACGTGGGTGCAGATGATAAGGGAAGGATCCATTTCCCGCACCAGTTTTTCAAACTTGAACTTGCACAGGGCGTTTATAAAGCTCATCAGGTTGAACCGGTCGTCCAGCGAGCCGGAATCAAGGTATTGATAAATGAGCCGATAGACCTCCGGCGTGTATTTGGCGTAAAGGGCGGTGCTTTTGTCAATGGTCTCGGAAATCAGCTTGTTGACGTATTGATAAACGTCTATCGTTTCAGTCGCAATACCCCGCTCAATCAGGCGCTGCTCGATGGACTTGGCCGTCGCCGTATGTCCGTAGCCCGCCGATACCGTCAAAATCAGTACCTTCATGCTTATCCTCCGTAATAAACCGCCAAACGGCTGATTATACTATTTATATTTTACCACTTTTGCGCTATAATAGCTATATGAAGTTGGGGCGCCTGTCGCAGGCGCTGCTCAATACAGGTTAACGGGGTGACCAGGCATGACTTTGACAATGCTGGAAAAGCTGATTACAGATAGAAAACCCATCCATCTCAGCGGCATCGGCGGGGTGTCCATGCGGGCGCTTGCCGAGCTTTTGCTGCATATGGGGGCCTGTGTGCAGGGGTCCGACCGCGAGCGGACCCCTCACATCGACCGTCTAGAGCAGCTGGGCGCCCGCATCTTTATCGGCCAGCGGGAGGAAAATGTACGCGGCGCCGCTGCTGTCATCCGCACGGCGGCCGTTCTGGATCAGAACCCGGAGATCGTCGCGGCGCGCGCCCTTGGCCTGCCCGTTATTGAGCGCGGGCAGGCATGGGGGCTGCTGATGAGACGATATAAGCACGCCATCTGCATTTCCGGCACCCATGGCAAGACGTCGACAACGTCGCTCATTGCCACCTTTGCCCAGCATGCGGGGCTGGATCCCACCGTCATGGTGGGGGGAGATCTGGCGTCCATCGGGGGCGGATCGCTGCGCATCGGCGGGCGAGATCTCTTCATCGCCGAGGCATGCGAATATAAAAACAGCTTCTTGAGCTTCTGCCCTTCCATTGCCGTCATCCTCAACATAGACCGCGACCATCTGGACTTTTTCAGCGACACTGACGATATCATCGCTTCCTTCCGGCAGTTTGCCTCTCTTGTGCCGGAAGGGGACGGCGTCGTTGTCGCCAATTATGACGACATCAACACCATGCGCGCCGTCCGCGGGCTTGACAGGCGGATCATTACCTTTGGCCTGTCTGCGCAGGCTGATGTCCACGCTGTTAATATCACCTGTGAGGGCGGCTACTACCGCTGCGGCGTCGTCGCTTTCGGCAAGCCATATTGCAGGCTTGCCCTTTCGGTGCCCGGCGAGCACAACCTGACAAACGCCCTGGCGGGAGCGGCCTGCGCCGGCTTTCTCGGCGTTTCCCCCGCTCAGCTTGCTGAAGGGACGGCGCTGTACCGCGGTGTCGGCCGCCGCTTTGAGCCACGCGGCAAATATCACGGCGCTTTGCTTTTTGACGATTACGCCCACCACCCCAGCGAGATTGAAGCCACACTGAAAACAGCGCGCAGCATGAACCCCGGCCGTGTGATCTGCGTTTTTCAGCCGCACACCTATTCCCGCACCATCTCGCTGCGCGACGAATTTGCCCAGGCGCTGTCCCATGCGGATCTGTGCGTCATCACCGATATTTACGCCAGCCGCGAGGTCAACACCGCCGGCATCAACGGGCATTACCTGGCCGATCTCATCCCCGGCTCAGTTTACGTCGCGGGGTTTGACGAGGCGCGGCGTTTCCTGCTGGAAAATGCCCGCGAGGGAGACATTATCTTCAGCGTCGGCGCAGGGGACGTTTACCTCATTTGGTGCG
>CAJMOV010000184.1 GCA_905215125.1 uncultured bacterium
AACGACTGCTACGAACTCCTTCTACGCTACTATTATATGAGCTACTACGCGTACATGATCTCGGCGCAGCTGAAACGCCTGCCCGAGCCGGTTACCCTTCCAGCAGTCCGAGCAGCTCGGACAGGGATCCGATGGACAGCACGGGCTTCTCAGCATGTCCAAAGCCATAGGCCGCATGAATGAACGGCACCCTCGCTTCAGCAGCCGAGCTTTGGTCAAGGGCGGTGTCTCCGATGTAAACAGGGGCTTTCAGCCCGCGGCGGCGCACCAGGCTTTCTATGTTGCGCACCTTGGGCAGCCCGGTTTCCCCCGCGCTGACCACCTCGGCAAAGCAGTGCGTCAGACGATGCGCGCGCATAAAGCATTGGATGTATCCTGCCTGGCAGTTGCTGACGATAAACAGAGGGAAGCGCCGCGACAGCTCTTCCAGTGTCTCGGCCACGTGCGGAAAGAGGATTCCCCCTTCCCGCCCAAGCAGCTCCAGCTCTGCCGCGCAATAATCCCGCAGCAACGCCTTGCGGCGGCCGGACGGCTGCTCGGGAAAGAGCCTGTCTATAATATCAGGCAGCAGCATACCCATACAGCCCTTTACCTGCTCGCGCGTAATGACCCGCCCAGCCAAATCGGGATATCGGGCCAAAAGGCCGGCCCATGCCCGCGTCATTCCCGGCGTCGCGTCCCACAGGGTTCCGTCAAGGTCAAAAAGAACGCCGTCCGTCTTCATCTGTATTCATCCCTTTTCAGCACGTTTTCATCCGTACTGATTGTACCCCATGTCGCAGCAAAAGGCAACGGCTTTATTGGCGTCTCAGCATGGGGCGCAAGCGTTTGGCCAGCAGCGCAGACACCAGGCACAGCGCCAAATCTCCCGGCAGGGTTATGAGAAAGCCGTGCAGCAGCAGTGCGCCGACCCCCATGGGGCTGTGCATGTAATAATTGGCAATACAATAATAGTATGCCAGCCCCACCGCGTAAACGACGGCCAGATGAGCAAGCCCCGCAGCATAATAGCGGCCAAGGCTTCCCCCACTCTCCGTCATACGCCCCGCAATATAAGCGCCGCCGGCAAAGCCGAGAATGTACCCAAACGTGGGCTGGAAAACGTATCCCAGCCCGCCGCCTGCAGTAAAGACCGGCAGCCCTAAAAGCCCCAATGCAATATAAACCCCGACAGCCAAAGCCCCCAGTCTTCTGCCTAAAAGCATTCCCGCCAGCGCAGTAAAAAGCGTCTGCAGCGTGAACGGCACTACGGGCACGGGTACGCGGATAAAGGCGCCTGCTGCAATAAGCGCGGAAAACAAGGCGCACAGCGCAAGATCAGATGTACGCAGCTTTGTCTTTGTCATGCTTGTGTCCTCCTACACTGGAATGTCTTTACTATACCAGAAAAGAGGACGATTGTAAACCATTATTCTATTTTAGTTTACAATATTCCCTGCTTGAGCAAAATGCCGTTGTCATTTGCTCTGCCGCGCGGTATAATGGTAAAAAGGTATAGATTTATTTTTATCGATAACCGGTAAGGAGTTGCGTACATTGTCCAGTACATCGATTCCCCGCCAGTCGCTGCGGCGGCTGCCCATTTACCTCAATTACCTGAAAGGTCTGGGCGAGCAGGCGCCCGACAATATCTCGTCAGCCGCTATAGCTGAGGCGCTCAATTTCGGCCCGGTTCAGGTTCGAAAGGATTTGGCCTGTCTGCCGTGCAACGGCCGCCCAAAAACCGGCTACGTTACCCGCGAGCTGGTGCGCGCGCTGGAGAGCTTTCTAGGCTATGACGACGTGACCAACGCCGTTGTCGTAGGCGCCGGCAAGCTGGGACAGGCGCTGATGAGCTATAACGGCTTTTCCCAGTACGGCCTTAACATACTGGCCGCCTGTGACAGCAGCCCTGCCCTGGCCGGCCTGCATATCAACGGCAAACCCGTGCTGCCGCTTGAGAAGCTGCCGGGCCTGTGTGAGCGTCTCGGGGTGCATATCGGCATCCTGACAGTGCCTGCTGAAGCGGCGCAGGACATCTGTGACCTGCTTGTGGCCAACGGGATTCTGGCTGTGTGGAATTTCGCACCCGTCGTGCTGTCCGCCCCCCCTGACGTGCTGGTGCAAAATGAAAATATGGCGTCCTCTCTCGCTCTTCTTTCTCGCCATCTTGCAGAAAAAATGCAGCCCGATTGGGCCTCTTCCGGCAGCCCAGGAGACCAGGCGATATGATTTCTTCCGCCGTATATTAAAATCGCGAAGGCTTTTATGCCTCCGCGATTTCTTTTTGCCGTTTTTTTGTCAGTTTCATGAAAACCAGCTGGTAAGACAGGTCGCAAAAATGGCGCAGCTCTTCCTCCGGTACGCTTCCGTCCAGATAGATGGAGTTCCAGTTGTCCTTATTGCAGTAAAAACCGGGCACAACGTCGGAAAACTGTTCGCGCAGCAGCCGGGCCATCAGCGGCTCACATTTCAAAATAACCATTTCCCTGCCCGCGTGCGCCTTGTACTCAGGTCCGGGCTGACACGTCGCGGCAAACATCCTGCCAGCCACAAGATAACGCTGCCAGCCCCATTCCGCCTTGTAAGCCTTCTGCACGCCAGGCTTGGACAACAGGTAAGCATCCAGCCAGGTATATCGGTTCATTGCCAGGCCCCCAGTCACGTTTTTATATACGCCTTTATATACGCCGCAAAAGCAATCCCCAAGCGCGACTCCGCTCCGCTATTTCCTTCATGCTCGGATTATAATACGTAGCGGCTTAACCGTCAAGGCCGGCCATCCCTTCCTTTCAGACTTGACGCATTCCTTCGCTTCGTCCATTTCCATTCATAGCGCGTCATGTAATACAGCGGCTGCTCCCTTTTATCCAGCGCGGGATGCCGCCGCTCATTTTCACAACGGCGGACGCCTGCTCAAATAACCGCTCATTCACCTCCGACAGCGCCGCAGCATAACGGGCTGTCTCAGCTTCGTATGCCTCCGGCCGAAGCCCGTCGATAGTAACCGCCGCCAGCAGCCTGCACCGGCTGGCGAGCCGGAAAATATCCCGGCAGACCGCCGCCGCGTCGCCGCCGTGCTCAAACATGACGTTGGCAAGCAGATTGGATACATCCTCCAGCAGCACGACATCTCTCTGGGATACGGCAGCGTCCCCCACCGCCGCAGAAATTTCCAAGGTAAAAAACCCCAGATGCTCCCGCTGGCGGCGGTGCTTTTCAATCCTGCTGTAATTATCGGCCGTTTGGGGTACCATCGTGGCAATATACCAGCGCTTTCCCGCCGTTCTGCCGATCAATTCCTCTGCAAAGCGGCTTTTCCCGCTGCCGTTGGCGCCGGCAATCAGAATCAACGCGCCCACGGCCGATATGCCTCTACCTGGATATCCGTAAAGGTCGCCGCGTCATGATAAACGGCGGCGGCTAAATCCAGCAGGGGGAACAGGGCCACTGCGCCCGTGCCTTCGCCCAGGCGGAGGTCGCCGTGAATCATCGGTTCAAGCCCCAGCTCCTCCATCATCAGCAGCCCGGCAGGTTCAGCCGAAATGTGTGAGGGCAGGATATAATCCCGCACAGCCGGGCACAGCCGCACCGCCAGCAGCGCCGCTACCGCGGAGATAAAGCCGTCCATGACAACGGGCACATGGTACTGCGCTCCGCCGAGAAAAGCGCCTGTCATCCCCGCAATATCAAAGCCGCCCAGCTTGGCCAGAACGCCGAGAGGATCCCCGGCGTCAGGCCGATTGACTGCAATGGCGGTCTGTATGGCCCGCCGCTTGCGCAAAAGCCCCTCGTCCGTCAGGCCGGATCCCCGTCCGGTTACCTCGTCCACCGGCCGGCCCAGCAGCACGGCGGCAATGGCGCTGGACGTAGTTGTGTTGCCGATGCCGGCTTCGCCGGTGGCTATAATACGGCAGCCATCTTCTTTGCAGCGCTTCACCATTTCTATTCCGACGCATACGCCCCGCTCGGCAGTCTCCTCCGACATGGCGGGGCCACAGGAGATATCCGCCGTTCCCGCGCCCAGGCGGCGATCCAGCAGGCCGATCGCCGTTTGCTTCATGCCCATATCAACCGGCAATACGTCTGCGCCGCAGGCCCTTGCCATTACGCATACGCTGGCCGTCCCAGCCGCAAGGGAACGGCCGATGGCCGTGGTCACGTCGCTGGTGCTTTGGGCCACGCCCTGGGCCAGCACGCCGTTGTCGCCGCAAAAAACCAGCACGCGCTTTTTTCCTATATCAATACCGGGATCGCCGTAAACCGCAGCGATTCGCGCCAGGAGATCCTCCAGCCTTCCGAGACTGCCTACCGGCTTTGCGACCAGATTAAAGCGGGCGATACAGGCTTCATAAGCCTGCCGGTCTGCCGGGCGAATTTGCCTTATTGAATTGTCAAGAGACATTTTCCTTCCTCCCTCACCGTCAAAGCTCCACCCCGGGCCGGGCGGGGACGCCCCTGTCAAAAGGGTGCCTGATTTTTTTCATTTCAGTCACATAATCTGCCG
>CAJMOV010000185.1 GCA_905215125.1 uncultured bacterium
ATGACGCTCATCGCTCTGCTTTTTTGTTTGCTGGCAGCCGTCATTTTGTTTTGTCTGCTGTACTCTTATGAATACAGCCTGACACAGGACGTCCTGACAGTGCGGCAGTATTTCCGGGGAAAAGAGCGCCGCTATACCGCCGTGCGGCTTAAGCGCGACGATACCCTAATCTGCTCCGGCTGGCGGCGTGTATTGACCCTCAGAAAAGCCAGGGCGCAGGTTCGCTATATCCCTTTTTTCGGCGGATGGGGGAAAACCAATATCCTATATACTGCCGATGACGGCGGCAGGGCGCTGCTGATCATCAAGCCAAGCCGTCAGTTGCGCGAAGCGCTGTATCAAATTACCACAGAAAAACAGAACAAAAAAAGCGCCTGAGGTTTTCTCAGGCGCTTTTGCTGATTTGAAGGGAGGGAAGGGGCAAACCGAAAGGAAAGAAATACAAAAAGGGACTTGACCTCATTGAAAAAACATGATATAATGCTTAACTGCATCAGTATGCGATGCAGTTAAGCAACCTATCACATTTATACTTTAGCAAAGTTTTGGTCTCTTGGCAAGTAAAATCGGATAAATGGAACAACGCATCCAAGCGTATCATTATAGTGCGGCAGAACAAAGAAATGGAGTGAGGCAAAGGATGAAAGACATTCGCTGCGGCAAGAAAATCCGAAAGAGCTTCTCCCGGATCGACGAGATTCTGGAGATGCCCAACCTCATCGAGGTACAGAAAAAATCCTACCAGTGGTTTTTGGACGAAGGGCTTCGCAGTGTGTTCCGCGATGTCGGCGCCATCACCGACTACACCGGCAACCTCGAGCTTACATTCCTGGATTACACGATAGACGACAACCCCAAATACTCTGTGACCGAGTGTAAGGAGCGCGATGCGACCTATGCCGCTCCGCTTAAGGTGCGTATGCGCCTGCGCAACAAGGAGACCGAGGAAATTAAAGAGCAGGAAATCTTCATGGGGGATTTCCAGCTGATGACCGACAGCGGCACTTTTATCATCAACGGTGCCGAGCGTGTCATTGTTTCGCAAATCGTCCGTTCCCCCGGTATGTATTACGGCATCAACACCGACCGGCCAGAGAAGAACACCTTTACCAGCACTGTCATCCCGTACCGCGGCGCCTGGCTGGAGTACGAGGCCGACATTAATGACATCCTGTATGTCCGCATTGACAAAAACCGCAAAATCCCCATGACCTCTCTTATCCGCGCCCTCGGCGTCGCCACCGACGCCGCGATCAAGGAGCTGTTCGGCGAGGATGAGCGCATCTTGCTGACGCTGGACAAGGATACGGCTGCCAAAACGGTTGACGAAGCCCTCATCGAAATCTATAAGCGTCTGCGCCCCGGTGAGCCGCCCACAGTCGACAGCGCCAAAACGCTGTTCAACAACCTTTTCTTTGATCCCAAACGCTATGATCTGTCGGCCGTCGGCCGCTATAAATTCAATAAGAAAATGGCTATTTCCAAGCGCCTGACCGGTAAGACGCTGGCCCGGCCTGTGGCTGATCCCATGACGGGCGAGCTTTTGGCTGCGCCCGGCGAGGTCCTGTCCCGTCAAAAGGCGGCCGACATCGAGCGCCGCGGCGTCAACGAAGCCTGGTTGAGCGTCGATGGGAAAGAGGTCAAAATCTTCTCAAACGGCATGGTCTGGCTGCGCGACTTTGTCCCCGGGCTGGACGAAGAAGGGGAGAAGAAGCTGGGTATCCCTGAGCGGGTGCGCTTTTCCGTGCTCCAGGAGCTGCTGGGACAGTATCAGGGCGACGAGCTGCTCGACGCCATCCGCGACCGGGCCGACGAGCTGGTGCCGGGGCACATCATCCCTGACGACATCCTGGCTTCTATCAACTATATGACCGGCCTTTACTACAACATCGGCACCATTGACGATATCGATCATCTGGGCAATCGCCGTCTGCGCAGCGTCGGCGAGCTGCTGCAAAACCAGTTCCGCATCGGCTTCTCCCGCATGGAGCGCGTCATCCGCGAGCGCATGACGATTCAGGATCTTGACATCGTCACGCCGCAGTCGCTCATCAATATCCGCCCCGTGACGGCAGCCATCAAAGAGTTTTTCGGCTCGTCCCCCCTTAGCCAGTTTATGGATCAGACCAACCCGCTGGCCGAGCTGACGCACAAGCGCCGCATGTCGGCTCTTGGCCCTGGCGGCCTGTCGCGCGATCGCGCCAACTTTGAAGTCCGCGACGTCCATTACAGCCACTACGGCCGTCTGTGCCCTATCGAAACGCCTGAAGGCCCCAACATTGGCCTTATCTCCTATCTGGCGTCCTATGCCCGCATCAACGACTACGGCTTTATCGAAGCGCCCTACCGCGTCATCGACAAGGAGACGGGAAAAATCACCGACGAAGTCATCTATATGACGGCCGATATCGAGGACGAGTATATCATCGCCCAGGCCAACGAGCCGCTTGACGAGGAAGGCCGCATCAAGGCCGAGCGCGTCACCTGCCGCCGTCTGGCCGACATCATTGAAGTTGAGCGCAGCGCCGTCGATCTCATCGACGTATCGCCCAAGATGATGGTCTCGGTCGCCACCGCCATGATCCCCTTCCTGGAAAACGACGACGCCAACCGCGCCCTGATGGGATCCAACATGCAGCGCCAGGCCGTCCCCCTGCTCAAGACGGAAGCGCCCGTCGTCGCCACCGGCATCGAATACAAGGCGGCCGTCGACTCGGGTACCGTCCCCCTGGCCATCGCAGACGGCACCGTTACCAGCGTCAGCGCCAGCGAAATCACCATCAAATATGACATCATCGGCGAAAAGACCCACAAGCTCATCAAGTTCCTGCGCTCCAACCAGGGCACCTGCGTCAATCAACACCCCGTTGTCAATGTAGGCGACCGGGTCAAAGCCGGCGATGTCATCGCCGACGGCCCCTCGACGAGCGACGGCGAGATTTCGCTGGGTAAAAACGTCCTGATTGGCTTCATGACATGGGAAGGCTATAACTACGAGGACGCCATCCTGCTCAACGAGCGGCTGGTCAAGGACGACGTATATACCTCCATCCACATCGAGGAATACGAAACCGAGTCCCGCGACACCAAGCTGGGGCCGGAGGAAATCACCCGCGACATCCCCAACGTCGGCGAGGAAGCGCTGCGCGATTTGGACGAGCGCGGCATCATCCGCGTTGGCGCCGAAGTGCATGCCGGCGACATCCTGGTAGGCAAGGTCACCCCCAAGGGCGAGACCGAGCTGACGGCGGAAGAACGCCTGCTGCGCGCCATCTTCGGCGAAAAGGCGCGAGAGGTGCGCGATACCTCCCTGCGCGTGCCCCATGGCGAATCGGGCATCATTGTCGACGTCAAGGTCTTTACCCGCCAAAACGGCGACGAGCTGACGCCGGGCGTCAACATGGTCGTGCGCTGTTATATCGCCCAGAAGAGAAAAATCTCGGTTGGCGACAAGATGGCCGGCCGCCACGGCAACAAGGGCGTCGTTTCCCGTATCCTGCCGCAGGAGGATATGCCTTTCCTGCCCGACGGAACCCCGCTTGACATCGTGCTCAACCCCTTGGGTGTGCCGTCGCGTATGAACATCGGGCAGGTGCTGGAGGTCCACCTCGGCTACGCCGCCAAGGCGCTGGGCATCCACGTCGCCACCCCCGTTTTCGACGGCGCCAAGGAAGAGGACATCCGTTCGCTGCTTAGAGAAGCCGGCTTGCGTGAGGACGGCAAAAGCATCCTGTACGACGGACGCACCGGCCAGCCCTTTGATAACCCGGTCACCGTCGGATATATGTATTATCTCAAGCTGCACCACCTGGTCGACGACAAAATTCACGCCCGTTCGACCGGCCCGTACTCCCTCGTCACCCAGCAGCCGTTGGGCGGTAAGGCGCAGTTCGGCGGCCAGCGCTTCGGTGAGATGGAGGTCTGGGCGCTGGAAGCCTACGGCGCCGCCTATACCCTGCAGGAGATCCTGACCGTCAAGTCGGACGACATCGTCGGCCGCGTCAAGACGTACGAGGCCATTGTCAAGGGACACAACGTGCCCAAGCCGGGCGTGCCGGAATCCTTCAAGGTTCTGGTCAAGGAGCTGCAGTCCCTTGGCCTGGATATCCGCGTGCTGGCCAAGGATATGACGGAAATCGAGCTGGTAGAAAACGATGACGACGACAGCTACGAGCGTCTCGTCCGCGGCGAAGGCTACGCCAGCGACCGCGAGCTGACTGAAGCCGGCTATGGCCTGGAAACCGCCGAAGGCGAGCCCATCGAAGCACCGGAAGAAGACGGCGGGGATCTGTTTGAAGAAGAGCTGGTCGCTGTTCTGGATGGCGACGGCGGCGAAGACATTGAGCTGTAAGCGAAAGGAGAAGAAAAGATGGCTGAAATGACGTTTGAAGCGATTAAAATTGGTCTGGCTTCTCCCGAAATGATGAGACAGTGGTCGTACGGCGAAGTTAAAAAGCCGGAGACCATCA
>CAJMOV010000186.1 GCA_905215125.1 uncultured bacterium
GTCCTCACATTTTTTATGAAATTTTTCATGACATTTTTCGGTAAAACATCTTGCCTTTTTAACATTTTCGCGTTATTATTTGTAATAAGATATATTTTATGCGTTTTTTTTAATAGCGCGCTTCATCTTGTAATAGGAATATACCGACCACATGATTTGCGTTATGTGGTTATACCCATGGAAAGAATCAGGCGAAGGGGGCCGATTAAATGGACATGCTGACGTCAAATACCATGCTGATGATGGAAAAGTCCATGGATTACCTGTGGGCCAAGCAAACGGCCGTGCTGGACAATATCTCTAACGCGGAAACACCAGGCTATAAAACGAAATTTGTGACCTTTGAGGACACTTTTCGCTCGCGTCTCGCTTCCGCTATGAAGGAGAGCAACCCCCGCGAGTCTGTACGGGAAGCGCTTGAGCAATCAAAGCCCATTCTCCGCGTGGCGAAGCAGGATGTCAAGCGTATGGACGGCAACGGCGTCAATGTCACCGAGCAGAGCGTCGAGCTGGTTCGCAACGGTTATCAAATGCAATACGTCATGGAGGCCATCAATAAGAATTTCTCCATTTTGCGCACGGCAATCCGCGGGCAGTAACGCAGTTATCAGGAAAGGGCTGATTTTCATGGCATTTCTCAGTTCAATGAATATTGTCGCGTCGGGGCTGACCATGCAGCAGCTTCGGCTGGACGTTGTTTCAGAAAACATCACCAATATGGGCACCACGCGCACTGAGGCGGGCGGGCCGTACCGTCGCAAGCTGGTCGAAGTCGAGGCCATCGAGGGCCGCGACGCCTTCCGGCGCGCTTTGGCGCGCGCGCAGGGCGCCCCTGTCAGCAACGCCGGCTATTCGGCCACGGGCGGCGTGCGCGTCACCGGCATTGTAGAGGATCAAAGCGACTTTAAGCTGACATATGATCCCACCCACCCCGACGCCAACGAAGAGGGCTATGTTGAAATGCCCAATGTTGATTTAATTAAAGAAACGGCGGACGCCATGGCGGCAAGCCAGGCCTTTAACGCCAATATTACGGCGTTTAACGTCCTTAAGGCGGTCGTCGCAAAAGGGCTGGAAATCGGAAAATAAAGCAGCTGTCCGGCCCTTTTGCCGGCCTTTTATTCAGTATCAGGGAGGAAACCGAATATGAGCACACCGATTCAGGGCATCACCCCGCTGTGGGAAGCCTTTCCCTCCATGGAAGGCTCGTCCGCCGTGTCGCACGCAGACGCCGAAGGCGCCCCGGGCATTTTTTACAGCATTTTTTCATCGGCCATTGACAATGTCAAGCAGACCGATGCCGAATACAGCGAGGCGCAGTATCTCCTGGCCACCGGCCAGATCGACAACCCCGCCCTGGTCAGCATTGCAGGTACCAAGGCGGAGACGTCGGTCGAGCTGCTCATCCAGCTGCGCAACAAGGCGCTGGATGCGTATAACGAGCTGATGCGCATCAGCCTGTAAAATCCAGCGGGCCGCATGCGCCCGCCGCAACGCGGCCTGGGGGGATAACGTTTGAAAGAAAAGCTGACCGGGTATTGGGAAAAGGTTAAGAGCTTTTTCGGCAAGATAAATAAAAAGACGCGCATATTGCTGTCTGTCGTGCTGGCCGCCATTGTTCTGGGCGCTGTAGTCATCGCACTGGTTTTGAACAACCGGCCGTATGTCACTTTGTTTACCGGCCTATCAAGCGGCGATATGTCAAGCATCGTAACCTATCTGGAGGAAAACGGCGTCGCCGATTACCGCGTGCAGAACAACGACACTATCCTGGTGCGCAGCAATCAGGAGGCGCAGCTTAAAGCGCAGCTGCTCATAGCCGGGTATCCGGGCCAGTCAGGCTTTGGCTATGATACTTATTTTGACAACGTCGGCGCGATGACGACGGAATCGCAGCGCAATTTTGCCGTCCTGGCCGACTTGCAGGACCGTATGGCTGCCGTCATCCGCTGCCTGGACGGGGTGCGCGATGCAAGCGTGACCATCAGTCAGGGCGAAGACCGCAGATATGTTTTGGACAGCGACAATGTTATCAAGTCCTCAGCAGCCGTCATGGTCATCATGCAGGACGGGGCAAAGCTGACAAACGAACAGGCGGACGCCATCCGCCGCCTTGTCTCCCGTGCCGTAAAGGGTCTTGAGATTGAGAACGTTGAAATTTCAGATTCTTTTGGCAATACATACTCTGCCGGCGACACCATTACCGACATTGGCGACGCTTCCCAGCTCAAGCTGCAGCTGGAAGAACAGGTGGATAACAAGGTTCGGACCGAAATCATGAAGGTTCTGCTCCCGTTATACGGCGAGGATAACGTCCGCGTCGCTGTCAACAGCACGGTTGATGTCAGCCGCACCATTGGCGAGTCCACCGTTTACAACACCCCCGACGGCGCGCCGGACGGCGAGGGTATCATCGGTACGCGCGTATGGGAGCAAGAGATCATCCGCGGAACGGAGGACGGATCCGGCGGTAACGTCGGCACTGCAACCAACTCTGAATTTAACGATTATGTCGAGCAGCAGGCCCAGCCCGAAGACGGCGACACCTACATCCATAACGGCGGCGAAGAAAACCACAATGTCAATTCCAATGTCGAACAGACGGAACGGCTTGCCGGCACAGTCACCGATCTCAACGTGGCCGTCAGCATCAACGCTACAACGGCTGGCAACGTCGACGTCGATTCGCTGACCAGCCATATCGCACGCGCCGCCGGCATCAGCACCGACGTACAGGGCGAAAAAATTTCCATTCTGGTTGACGCCTTTTATCAGGCGCCAGAAGTTGCCCCCATCGTTCCTGGCGGATTGGCCCTTCCCGGATGGGCCCTTTACGCCGCTGCCGGCGGGCTGGTTCTCTTTATCCTTTTGCTTATCGTCATCGCCATTGTCCGTAAAAAGAGAAAAAGGCGTAAGGAAGAGGAAGCGTCCGCTCTGGCCCTGGCCGCGGCCGGTCTCAATATGCCCTTTGCCCAGGGCGAGCCCGTCCCCGCGACAGAGGGTGCCGACATCATGACTTTGCGCACGGAAAAATCCATGGAGCTGCGCAAGGATATCCGCCAGTTTGCAGAAAGCAACCCGGAAATCGCCGCGCAAATGGTCAAAAGCTGGCTGAGAGGAGGCGACGACTCCAATGGCTGATGTGCAGAATACCGCGGCGGCAGCGGCGTCCGCACCCGGGCAGCAGTCTGCACCTACGTCTGCGCCTGCCCGCCCCGCCGCCCCTAAAAAACCACATGTCGAATTGACCGGCGCACAGAAGGCAGCCGCCGTCATCGTCTCCCTGGGGGTCGACAAAGCATCTCAACTGTACCAGTACATGGATCCGGAAGATGTCGAGCACCTGACGCTGGAGGTCGCCAAGCTGGGGTTCCTTGATTCTGAAATGACCGAGGAGGTCCTGAGCGAGTATTACCAAATGTGCCTGACCAACAAGGCCGTGACCGAAGGCGGGCTGGAATACGCCCGCACCGTGCTGGAAAAGGCATTTGGCAGCCAGACGGCCAACAGCCTGCTGGAAAAGGTGACCCAGTCGCTGAAAAACCGCGAATTTGCCTTTCTGCGCAAGGCCAACGATAAGGCCCTTTTTTCCGCGCTGCAATACGAGCGCCCGCAGACCATCGCGCTTGTCCTGTCCTATGTCGACCCCGACAAGGCCGCCGCCGTTATTGAGCAGCTGGAGGATTCGCGGCAAATCCGCGTCGTGGAAAATATTGCGCGGATGGACAGCGCCTCCCCCACTGCCATCAAAATCATTGAGGCGGAGATGAGCAAAAAGTTCTCCAGCATCCTGACAAGCGAAAACGTCAAGGTGGGCGGCATCGACTTTGTCGCCGATATCATGAACAATCTCGACCGTTCGAGCGAAAAGGGCATTTTCGACGGCCTGTCGGTCCACAACGCCGAGCTTGCAGACGAAATACGCAAGCGTATGTTTGTTTTCGAGGATATCGTCACTATGGACGACCGCTCGGTTCAGCGCTTTGTCCGCGACTGCGACCCGCGCGATATTGTCCTTGCCCTCAAGGCTGCCAACAGCGACGTTTCAAACAAGCTGTTTTCCAATATGTCGACCCGTATGGCCCAAAGCATCCAGGACGATCTGGAGATTACCACCAATGTCCGCATGAAGGACGTCGAGGAGGCGCAGCAGCGCATCGTCAATATTATCCGCGATCTGGAAGAAAAGAACGAAATTATCATTCTGAAGAGCGGAAAGGACGATATCATTGCGTAATATCCTGAAAAGCTTTATGCGCCCGCAGGTTGACACTTATGTTTTTCCCGAAGCTGACGACATCGTCCTTGGGGAACAGCCGCCTGTCGAGGAGTCGCCCCCTCCCCCTCCCGGGCCCCTTCAGGAAGACGACGCCCCGGACGCCGTCCGCGATCCGGAGCCGTCCCCTTCCGCCATCGGCCCAAAAAGCCCT
>CAJMOV010000187.1 GCA_905215125.1 uncultured bacterium
GCTGCGCATCACCGGTGTAGAGGAGCCCAAGGAGTGGACTGCCGCCCTCAGCGACTATATCATAATAATGCGAATTCCTTTTCTTCTCATTTTTAACAATTTCAAAACACATTCCTTTTCATAGCAGCCGTGGAAGGAGCTCCCTCCCCTTCGTATCCTCTATTGCACTCTACAAGACAAACAAATTTCTATCGCAGCTGGTCAGCGACTCCGCTCCCGTCGGGGTGATGAGTACCATGTCCTCTACTCGCAGATATCCCTCTCCGGGTAACCACACCTTCGGCTCGATACACATGACCATACCGGGTCGCAAAAGGGTATCTTCTCCAAGCATAACAATAGGCGCTTCATGACAATCCAGCCCGATCTGATGCCCCAACATACCCTTTTCCTTGTGCTGCAGCCATTCTCCGGCCCCGTGCTCCTCCATGGCCTTCAGCACTATCCCGAACAGATCCCCTATACGGGTCTCACATGGGCGGATGGACGCCAACAGGCTTACCTGCGCATACTGCAGCGCACGATAGGCAGCCTTGAGACGATCGGACGGCGTACCTACATAAAATGAACGGCCGAAATCGGAACAATACCCGCCTACTACATATCCAAAATCAAAGGCGATGGCCGTGTTCCACTCCATAGGGGCATCTTTATCCTGCCCTGCTGTGCTCTGTCCACCTGACGGCGTCATATGGACCGTAGGCGGAAAAGATATGTCCTGTGCGCCATTTGAAAGTCCGAAGTTTGCCAGGTAGCGCTCTACCTCCCGCGCTGTCACGCCGGGGCGCAGCAAAGAAAGCACATTGCCCATAGCGCGATCGGTCAGTTCGGCGGCAGCTCGCAACCTTGCGATTTCATCCTCATCTTTCATCATCCGCAATTGCTGGCACAAATCTTCGCCCTGTTCAATGCGGATATTGAGACGCGCCTCGGCAAGCATCCGACGTACTTCTGCGCTGCACGGTTCGCCGACTGCGATTCGTCCCCCTTCCGTGTACATATGCAGAGCATCGGGCATACATTCCAGAAAATATACTGCTACTGGCAAGCCGCAGCCGTAAAGTCCGGCGGCACGTCTGGGCGTGGCGATGATACGCGCCTCCCCTTGTTTGGGCACCCACAGCAGGGCGTCAGGGCAGCGCAGCGCGCTGGCGTCCTCCTTCATGCTCGGATCACCAGTAACTGATGTGCGCTGCCAATCAAGCCCTGGTTCGTCAGCCAAATAAACAAAGCTGGCGCCCACGGCGTACAGCGCGCCGTCCCAGTCCCTTTCCCGAAGCAGCGCCTGCAATTCTTCTACACGCTTTTTACTTCTTGTTCCCATTTCAATTCCCCTTTTCTGCCCGTCGCCGCTGAGTGCAGGCTTTTGTTTTCAGTCGGTCAGCCGTTCAAGCAACAGGCGCAGCAAATGATATACTTTGTCAAAGGAAGCGAGACTCATCTTCTCTTCCGGGCTGTGAACCCCTTCCATCAGCGGGCCCAGCGTAATGATGTCCAGACCGGGCAGGCGGCTTGAAAAGTAACCTCCTTCTCCTCCACCGTGCGCTGCGAGCTCGACCAGTTCCTCGCCCCACTGTTCGCGCATAAGCACGCGCAGCGCTTCCCTCAAAGGGGAAACCAAAAGCATCTCCCGGCCAGGGAAACGCTTGCCTACCGTGTGCTTCGCCCCGCACATGCGGAAGAGACCGGCAATGCGTTCGAACAACTCATCCATCTGTGAATCAGTGACGCTGCGCAAAAGGCAATACAGAATAAGCCCCTCTTCATCCAAATCGACCTTTCCCAGGTTGACGCTGGTCTGTACCAGACCAGGCACAGCGAAGCTCATAGCTGCCACGCCGTTGGGGAAGAGACGCAACATGTCAGCCACAGCTCGGGTAGCCGTTTCCGTCAGGCTTTTTCCTCTCCCCTGCACCTGCGCCACATCCAGGCAAAAGCCTGGGTCAGTCTGCCGTAATTCCCATGCAATATTGCGCGCCAATTCGCGTAATATTTGCTCTGCATGGGGTACAAACGTTTCGTCGCAGGTAAAGCCGACTGTACATTCATGCGGAATGGCATTTTCGGCCGCGCCGCCTGTAATTCCTGTCAGACGTACCCTGCTATCCTGTCCCAGTATACGGGTAAAAAGCCGGGCCGCCAAACACACGGCGTTGCCCCTCCCTTTATCTATCATCAGCCCCGAATGTCCGCCGCACAGGCCCCGCACGGTAAACCGGACATGGGCACGATCGTCTTCCTCCCATGTCAACGGCAGGACGGCTTTAACACTCATGGACCCTGCCGTTGAGACACAGGTCTGGGTCTCGCCGGCTTCATCCAGCCCGATCATACGCCGTGCCGTTAAAAGGGAGTAGTCCAAGCCGGCAGCGCCGGCCATCGTCGTCTCCTCCTGCGTGGTAAACACACACTCCAGTGCCGGGGCTTTGAGCGTCTCGTCCTCCAGCAAGGCAAGCATGGTGGCGACGGCATATCCGTCATCCGCGCCAAGGGTGGTGCCCTGCGCGTGTACCCAGCCGTCTTCTACGGCCAGGTTGAGCCCATCACACAGGAAGTCATGCGTTGAATCAGTCCGTTTTTCACAAACCATATCCATATGCCCCTGCAGAAGCACAGGGGCGGCCTTTTCGCACCCGGGAGCAGCTGGTTTCTTAATGATGACGTTCCACCACTCATCCTGCCAGGCCCATAGTCCCCGGCTGCGCGCAAATTCCATCAGAAAATCGCTCAGCTGCTTTTCGTTGCCCGAACCATGTGGAATAGCGCAGATTTCTTCAAAAAAACGGAGATAGCTTTTGTTCTGATCAAGTACCATGTTTCTATCCCTTCTTTCCTGCCTGCAAATCACAAAGCGCCCGTTCTATCCTGTCCAGCCCCTCTTTAAGAATAGCGCGGCTCGTGGAATAACACAGTCGGACATGACCCGCCGCCCGCGGTCCAAACCAGTATTCCGTTCCCGGTACGAGCAGCACATGGTATTTTTCATGTAGGTAATCGACCATCTCCTGACTGCTAAGGCCCGACGATGAGATATCAATAAAGCTGACAAAGGTCGCCTCCTGCCGATGCGCGTCTACAAAAGGCATTTGAGACAAACGCTGATGCAGATAGTCCCGGTTGCCCTGCAGGTGGCGGCAAAAGGCATCCACCCAATCAAAACATTCATCAAAACATGTTTTCATGGCCACCTGTGTCAGGATGTCGACCCCTGCAAAAGCGCCGCAGACCTCAAGCACCTTTTCAAAAGGTTCGGGACAAAGCGTACAGAAGTACCCGGCCCGCAGCCCTGGAATGGCGAAACCCTTAGAAAAACCATAGACGGTCACAGTGCGCGGATTCATCTCCGGCCCCAGGCTGTTGATACTGACGAAGGGTTTTTCACTGTAAACAATGTCCGACCATATTTCATCGTTAAGAATGTACAATCCATGCCGCAACGCGACTTCAGCGATATGCTGCAGCTCCTCGCGCGAATAAAGCAATCCCATGGGGTTATGGGGGTTGCACAGGCAAAGAAGGCGGGTGCGTGGAGTGACATAGTCTTCCAAATCGTCCAGCTTCCAGTGCCCATCCTGGTAAACCGACGGATAATAGACTACCTTTCCCCCTGCGTGCCGGACGGATATGCCAAACAACAAATCTACAGGATCAAAAACAATGGCCTCATCGCCCGGCTGCAGAACGGCATGGGCCGCCGCCTGCATCGCAGCCGATGCACTGTCCACCGGCTGGATGTAGCCCTGCGGTACGGAATATCCCTTGCGTTCAAGCATACCGCGCGACAGACTTTCACAAAGCCCCTCAATTCCGTCAGACGGCGCATAAGGAAAATAAGCCCCCTCAATGTGCCGAATAAGGGCCCGCCGCACCTCAGGCGCAGGCGGAAAATCAGGGTCTGCCGACGTCAAGGGAATATATCCTTCCGGGATAGAACCCCACCGCAGCGACTTCTGTGAAACGGCGCGCTTGCGTAATATTTTTAGGTCGACGCAGGTATCATCAAACAACTTCTCTCTCAATTTCTTCCCCTCCTTCCTGCAGCTCGGAACCCAGGCTGACTTGTCAGTGGATAGCGTAGAAGCGCCTTGCGCACCCGCTGTACAGCCTCCATGCACTCGCTCCGCTGGCCCATAGCGGCAAAGATGAGACGGACATGGTATTCGCTTCCAAACGGCGCTCCGGCACTGAGCAGTACTCCCGCCTCATGCGCGAGATACTGTACCACCGCTTCGGCGTCTCCATATCGGGACACGTCGATCCACAGACTGAAGCCGCTTTCTGGCGGGATATAGTGAAGACCAGGGACGTCTGCCAGAATGGCGCACACTTCTTTGGCGCGCGCCATATACTCCTGTCGGTATTGTTCCACAAATTCTGGATGGCGCAGCGCAGCTGCCGCCGCAGCC
>CAJMOV010000188.1 GCA_905215125.1 uncultured bacterium
GCCCTTTATCCGGGGCCGGGTGTATGAAAAGATGTATACTATTTACTCCTGAGGCATCAGGCGGGCGGCCAGAGCCTTGACGCCGGCGATTTTTTCAGGGATGTCGATGCCCTGCGGACAGTGGTGCATGCAGGCGCGGCAGGCGATGCAGTGCTGCGCCTGTTTGCTGTCGCCCGCTTCGGTATAGCCCTTGACAAAGGCGGCCTTGTCCTCGGTCAGCATATACTGGTTGTACAGCGAGAACAAAAGAGGGATGTCGACGCCCGAAGGACAGTCCATACAGTAGCGGCAGCCGGTGCAGGGGACCGTCTTGCTCTGACGGTAGATCTCGGCGGCGCGGAAAAGCACGCCGCGCTCTTCTTCCGTCAGGGGGCGGAAGCTCTCCATGGTTTTGACGTTGTCCTTGACCTGCTCAAGGGTCGACATGCCGCTCAGCACCGTCATGACGTTGGGCAGGCTGGCAGCAAAGCGGATGGCCCAGGAAGCGGGGGAGAGGGATGCGTCCGCTTCCTTCAGCAGGCGGATGCCGTCAGGGCACAGGGTGTGCAGCGCGCCACCGCGCACCGGCTCCATGACGACAACGGGCAGGCCGCGCTCGGTCAGAATGTCATATTGCTCTTTGGCGCGCTGCATGGTCCAGTCCAGGTAATTGAGCTGGATTTGCGCGAAATCCCAGAAGGGCAGGGCGGCGATGTTGCGAAGCACTTCCGGCGTATCGTGGAAGGAAAAGCCAAGACGGCGGATTTTGCCTTCCGCTTTCTTTTTTTGCAGCACGTCGTAGACGCCGGCCTTGCCATAGGACTCAAGCCGCTCGGCGTTCATGGCGTGGGACAGGTAGAAGTCAAAATATTCGACCTGGCACTTTTTGAGCTGCTCTTCAAAAATGCGATCGGCATCCTCGGGACACTTCGTTTCCCAGCCGGGCATCTTGCTGACCAGATAAAAGCTGTCGCGGGGATATTTTTTCAGCGCCTTGCCAATAAAGGTCTCGCTCAGCCCCTGGTGGTAAGGCCAAGCTGTGTCATAATAATTGATACCGTGCGCGTAGGCATAGTCGATCATTTCCTGTGCGCGGGCTTCGTCGATATCAGGCTTTTCGGGGTCGACTTTAGGGAAACGCATGCAGCCGAAGCCGAGCAGGGAGATTTCCGGCCCTGTACCGCGATACTTTCTCTTTTCCATAAAAGCTCCTCCTTCAGTCAGTTTACTCTTTTAACATTGTACACCAATCGGAGGGGCGGGACAAGCGCGGATGGCAAAAAGTTCACAATAAGTTTGTTGAAATCGCCGGCGAAAATGACTATGATTGAAAAGGTATTTCCGAACAAACGGAGGGAACGGGATGCAGACCGTTATTTTAAACGCCAAAATTTACATAGAAAAAGGACGCTTTGTGCCGGCAATGCTGATAAACGGCAATCGGATCGCCCTGGTCGGCACGGAAGACGAGGTGCGCGCCGCCGCGGCGCCTGGGGCCGGCGTTATCGACGCGGAAGGGAAGCTAATCCTGCCCGGGATGAACGACAGCCATCAGCACCTGTTTAACGTAGGGCAGCGGCTGACGACGCTGGATCTCGGCCCAGCCCGGTCTATTGCGGACGTCATCGACATGGGAAGGCGCTTTCTCGCCGAACACCCCGAGCAGCGGGCCGGCCTTTATGCGGCGGGGTGGAATCAGGACAATTTCAGCGACGTGCAGCGTCCCCTCAACCGCCATGATTTAGACTGCATCAGCCGGGAAATCCCCCTGTATTTTGAACGCATCTGCGGACACATTGCGGCGGCAAACACCTGCGCGCTTGCACTGGCGGGCATTGCGCCCGGCTCGCCCCAGCCGGAAGGGGGCTGCTACGACGTCGGGCCCGACGGCCTCCCAGACGGCGTTTTGCGTGAGCATGCGACCGATTTGGTCTCCGCCGTTATGCCCAAGCCGACGGAGGCTGTCTGGCGCGACAGGGTTCTGCGCGCGCTGGACTATGCCGTCAGCGTCGGACTGACGTCGGTACAGTCCAACGACGCGTCGCAGGGCAATATTGACATGCCCTTTTCCATCCTGCGCGAGCTGCGGCAGGAGGGCAGACTGCCCCTGCGCTACCGTCACCAGGTCTCCTTCCACTCGGCGGACGCCTTTGCCGCTTACATCAAAGATCATTACCGCCCGACAGTAAATGACGACCGGCTCGCCGTCGGCCCGCTCAAGCTGTTTAAGGATGGCTCGCTGGGCGCACGCACGGCCCTTTTGCGCAATGATTACTGCGACGACGCCGGCAACCGCGGAGTAGAAGCACTCAGCGACAAGGAAACCGACGCGCTGTGCGCCCTGGCGCAGAAAAACGGCGTGCAGGTTGTCACCCACGTCATCGGCGACGGCGCGGTGGAAAAGATGCTATGTAGCTATGAAAAAATCCTGGCCGGCCGGCCCAACACCCTGCGGCACGGCCTGGTGCATTGCCAGATTACCGATGCGCAGCAGCTCGAGCGCATCGGAAAAATGGGCATCCTGACGCTGGTGCAGCCCATCTTCCTGCACTATGACAGCCGCATTGTCCATAGCCGGGTCGGCGCGCAGCTGGCCGGGACTTCTTACGCCTTCCGTACCTTGATGCAGCAGGGTTCGTCCCTGTCCTTCGGCACCGACGCGCCGGTGGAGGACTGCAATCCCTTCCCGTGCATTGCCGCCGCCGTCAACCGCACCGATGAAAAGGGTCTGCCTGCCGGCGGCTTTAACCCCGGCGAGAGGATGACGGTGGCGCAGGCCGTCGACAGTTACACATGCGGCAGCGCTTACGCCGAATTTTGCGAACGGGATAAAGGCAGGCTGAAGCCAGGTTACCTGGCCGACCTCATCATGGTCGACCGTGATATATTTGCCATCGATCCTCTGGAGATAGGGGCGGCGCGCGTTCTGCTGACCATGGTAGGCGGCGAAGTCGTCTATCAGAACCGTTGACGGGGGACACAAACGGAAAGGATGAACACAATGCAAACCCAGAAAGAAAAAACTACCGCCGGGGCCGAGGGACAGGAAGCACAGCTCTCCACGCCGGAGGCCCCTGCCTTTGTCCCGCAGTCGGGCAAGCGGAAAAAGCGCAAGCGCGTCGTCATCATCGCCGTCGCCGCGGTGCTGGTCGTCGTATTTGTACTCACCCGCTTTTTAGGACCCAAGGAAAGCACGGCGATGAGCAGCTTCTTATATGATACAGCGCAGAAGCGTGATATTACCGTGACGCTGAGCGGCTCGGCCACGCTGGAGCCGGCCGATTCCTATGTCGTCAACGCTCTGGTCAGCGGCGAGGTGTTAAGCGCCGATTTTGAAGAGGGCGACGTCGTTGAAAAGGATCAGCTGCTTTATCAAATCGACACTGAGGATGTGGAAAACTCCATCGAGCGGGCCCAGCTTAGTCTGGAGCGCTCGCAGATGAGCTATGACCAGGCCTTGGACGGGCGGGAGGATTTGCTCATCAAATCGACGGAGAGCGGCGTCATCACCGAGCTGATGGTAGAGCCGGGCGATACCGTTTCCATGGGGCAGACCATCGCCACCATCCGCGACAGCATGACAATGACGATCAAGCTGCCCTTCCCGGCTGATGACGCGGCCGGCTTCTACGTCGGCCAGCCGGCAGAGGTGACACTGGACAGCACATTTGAAACCCTGAGCGGCACAGTCAGCAAAATCGCGCCAGTCGACGAGGTTTTGTCGGGCAACGTCATGGTGCGCTACGTTACCATAGAGGTTAAAAACCCCGGCGGCATTGCGCCGGAAAGCGTCGCCAGCGCCCGCGTCGGCACGGCGGCGTGCAGCCAGAGCGCTGCGTTTGAATACCAGGCCCAGGCCACCGTGACGGCCAATATGGCGGGCAAGGTCGGCGCCGTGCTGGCCCAGGAAGGGGAGACGGTGCAGAAGGACCAGGCCATCATCCGCCTGGAAAGCGACGATCTGGATCAGTCCATCCGCTCAAGCGAGCTTTCGCTGCGCGACGCCCAGCTCTCGCTGCAAAGCACCATTGATCAGCTGGACAACTACACCATCAAATCCCCCATTTCCGGCACCATTGTCGAGAAAAACGTCAAGCAGGGCGATAAGCTGGACACTGGCGCCAACGCCACCGGCAGCCTGTGCACCATCTTTGACCTGTCCTACCTGACCATGACGCTCAATGTCGACGAGCTGGATATTTCCAAGGTAGAGGTCGGCCAGACGGTGGAAATCACCGTCGACGCCATGGAAGGGCATACCTACACCGGCGTGGTTACCAATGTCAACATCAATGGCACAACGCAGGGGGGCGTCACCTCCTATCCC
>CAJMOV010000189.1 GCA_905215125.1 uncultured bacterium
TGTCTGGCAGGGAAACCGGCTCTTCCCAGCTTTTCCTCTACATTATCACACAGTGTACCAGAGATAATTTCAAAAGCAATCGCTATGCGCGGGTGCTTGAACCGCTTTCTCAGAAGATCGTCCAGAAAGAGAAGGTGGGTGAGAAAGGCGCCGAAAATGAAGATCAGCAGCTCGAGCCAGAGATAACGTGCTTTCCCGGCCAGATCCCCGGTCGTGGAAGCGAAGGTGAGCGCTACGAATCCTGCCAGCGCGACAACGGCAAAGGCAACCCAAAACCAGCGCGAAGGCTTACGGCCTTTTTCAGAGCTGCCGCTCATTTTCCGCGGCCTGCAGCGAAGGAGAGCGCAGGCATAATACTAAAAATGGCCAAGAACATTGCAAGAAAGCGTCGACTTTGTTTTCTGATGTTCATCATTCTCCTCCTTTTTAAAAACGGGTTAATTGTTGTCATTGAATTCATTATACTGTATTTGGAATATAAGGCAATCATATTTTTATTGTTGCTCCAATTTTCCCTTCGGGTTTCCGGCGGTAAATCAGACGCGCGCTTCAATAAATTTTTTCTGCCTGCTTCCAATTAAATTTATCAATGCTTTCTCTTTTTTCTTCTTTGCGGTATATTTTCTTTTACATACCAGTAAATGCAGGGCTTTTGCCGCCCGTTTTCCTCTTGACATTCCACCAGATGTAAGGTATATAATCAATCCGAACACTAGCGAGAAAGGACGGGCTACCCCTCTTCGGGCCGCCCCAAAGGTATGTCTTCATGCTGAATATTCAAAACCTGACCAAGGTCTACGGCGGCAGCAAAAAAGCCGTAGACGATCTTTCCCTTTCCATCGCGCCGGGGGAAATTTACGGCTTTATCGGCCACAACGGCGCGGGCAAGACGACGACCATCAAATGCTGCTGCGGCATTTTGCAGTTCGAGCAGGGCGAAATCACCGTTGACGGCATTTCCGTGCGGGAAAACCCCATCGAATGTAAAAAGCGCATCGCCTATATCCCCGACAACCCGGATCTCTATGACTTCATGCCGGGCGTCAAGTACCTTAACTTCATCGCCGACATCTATGGTGTGCCGCAGCGCGAGCGGCAGGCGCGCATCGCCCGCTACGCCGATCTGCTGGGGCTGACAGGCGACCTGGCGCAGCCCATCTCAGCCTACTCCCACGGCATGAAGCAGAAGCTGGCCATTATCGCGGCCCTCATCCACGATCCCAAGCTGATGCTGCTGGACGAGCCGTTTGTCGGGCTGGATCCCAAGGCAGCGCATATTCTCAAGGGACTGATGCGCGAGCTGTGTGACCAGGGCGGCGCCATCTTCTTTTCCACCCATGTCCTGGAGGTGGCGGAAAAGCTGTGCGATAAAATCGCCATTATCAAGGGCGGCCGCCTGATTGCCTCGGGCACGACGGCACAGGTTAAGGGCAACGAATCGCTGGAGGAAGTCTTTCTGGAACTGGTGGAGGATGACCATGCTTAAACTGCTTGTCAGGGTCCGCCTGACCTCTATTTTTAACGCCATGTTCCGCCAGAGCATGCGCCGCGACGGACGCAAAAGCAAGGCGACAAAAATCCTGCTGGCCGTCGCTTTCCTGTATCTCGGCTTCTGCCTGCTCGCCCTGATCGGCATTTTGTGCTATATGATTGCAGGCGCGCTGGCAAACGCCGGGCTGGGCTGGCTGTACCATGCCGTCGTCGGGCTGATGGCGGTGGGGCTCTGCTTTATGGGCAGCGTTTTCCTGGCCCAAAGCCAAATTTTCCAGGCGCGGGACAACGAACTGCTTTTATCCATGCCAGTGCCGCCGCGCACCATTGTGGCCAGCCGCCTTTTGTCCTTCCTTCTGCTCAATTACCTGTACACCGCCATTGTCATGGCGCCGGCTGCCGTTGTCTATGCCACCGTCATGGCGCCGGGGGCGCTGTTTTATATCGGGTATGCCGTCGGCTTTTTGCTTTTACCGCTGCTGTCCATGACGTTTACCTGCGCTATCGGCTATCTCATCACTTTGCTGACATCCCGTATGCGGCGCAAGAACCTCGTCACCGGCGTGGCCATGATCGTCTTTTTTCTCGCGTTTTTATTCCTGTATATGAACCTGACCAATTATGCCATGGCTCTGATTGAAAACGGCGCCGCCATCGGCGACGCCTTCCGCAGGGCGCTGCCCCCCTTCTACTGCTTCGGCATGGGGGCAGAGGGCTCGCCGCTTTACATCGTGCTGACGGCTGCATGGTGCGCCCTCCCCTTCCTGCTGGTCTACGTGCTTCTCTCCCGCTCCTTCCAAAAGCTGGCCACTACCAACCGCGGGGCGGCCAAAATCAAGTATGTCGCGCGGGAAATGCACGTCAAAAGCCCCCGGGCCGCGCTGCTGCAAAAGGAATTGGGGCGTATTTTCGGCATGCCGCTCTATCTGTTCAACTGCGCTATCGGCGGCGCGCTGGCGTTGGTCCTCGGCATCGTGCTCCTGATTAAGGGGCCGGATCTCATTCAGTCATTTGCCGCACTGTACGGTATGGGCAGTGCCGACATGCTCATCCCTTTCCTGCTGATCGCCGCCAGCTTCTGCGCCGCCATGACATGTACGTCGGCTCCTTCCATCTCGCTGGAAGGGCCTTACCTGTGGATCCTCAAGGCCAACCCAGTCTCGACGGGCGATCTGTTTTTCTCCAAGGTCATGGCCAACATCCTCATCGGCGCAGTTCCCCTGCTCCTGGCCGACGTCTGCATCCTCATTGCCCTGCCAATGGGGACGGCGAATGCTGTACTCTTTGTCGTGCTGCCTTTGCTGGTGCAGATCCTCATTGCGCTTTTGGGGCTGACGCTCAACCTTATGATGCCGCGCTTTGACTGGGTTTCGGCCGCTTCCGTCGTCAAGCAGAGCGGCAGCGTGATGGGCACCGTCTTCGGCGGCCTGGGACTCATCGCTTTGCCGACGTTGGCTTACGCGCTGTGGCTGCGGCACGTCCTGAGCTTTGCGCAGTTCGGACTGCTGGCCTGCCTGCTGCTGGCGCTGGCCTGCGCCGCGCTGATCCTTTACCTGTGCCGGGGTGGACGCCGGCGGTTTGAAGCGCTGTAGCGCCAAGACGGGAAAAGCCCCGATCCGAAGGGATCGGGGTTTTTAAAAGCCGTACAGCATTTTTGCCAGCCCAAACTCATTGTACAGGAAAAAATGGCCCAGGAGCATGACGGCGATATACGCCGCCGCGCTCTTGCGGCTCCCTCCCCCGGCGGCGCGCGGCAAAAAACGTCCTATCAGACAGAAGGCCGCCAGTCCGGCCGCAGCGCCCAGAGTGTTCAGAATAAGATCATCAACGTCGGTGCGGCGATTATTGCACAGCTGGCTCAATTCAATAAGCAGCGAAAGCCCCAGACCGTAAAGCACGACGTCCGTCTTTTCCATTTGCGGCCAAAGCCAGGGCAGCATAAAGCCCAGCGGGACAAACAGCAGCACGTTCTGCACATAGGCGACGGCGTCGATTTCCTGCGAAAAGGGCAGCAGGTTGATCTGACCGGCCCGCGGCGCGCCGTAAAGCAGCGCGTCATGCAGGGTCCCGCTGCCCGTCAGGTGGAAAACGGCGAAAATGTACAGGGCAAACAGGATTATTGCAAAAACGGGCTGCCTTTCCTTCCCTGTCCTGTGCCGCCACAGGCAAAGGGCGGCGAACGGGAGCAGAACGGTCAGCATCTCTGCGCACAGCATAATGGCCTTGTTCACGGATATCCCCCCTGATTGACAGGATATCATACCGCGGCGGCGGAAGGTGCGACCTTTTTCTTACCATTTCTTACAATCTCCTGACGTACAGAAAGGGCCGGCCATACAGGCCGGCCCTTGTGGGCGTTTGTTCAGCGGTCGATATCCCAGCCGATGATGGAGCCGGTGGAAGCGTCGATTTCAAATTCATACTCCCAGCCGTTGTACCAGATTTCGCCTTCGTAAACCATGCGTCCGTCGTCGCGGTCCAGCTTGAACTCATAGATATTGGCCGTGGTCGCGCCCGGCACCTTGGCCAGGGCGATTTCCTTGGCGCGCGCTTCGGTAACGCTGACGCTAGTCGAAGGCGCTGTATAGTTTTCGGCCTCGTAATCATAGCTCAAGATACTGCCAGTGGCGGCGTCGATTTCATAGTCGTATTCCTTGTTGCTGGTGTAAAACTCAACTTCATAAACCCTTCTGCCGTCGTCGTAATCCAACTTACCCTGGACAAAGATGACGCTGGAAGCCTTCAGGCCGGCATGGTTAAGGGCGATCTGCTTGGCTTTTTC